>NZ_JBEYSO010000012.1:0-200649 GCF_040642675.1 Micromonospora sp. NPDC047738 | reverse complement strand
TGCAGCGACACGTTGGACCCTTTCCACCCGGTCGATCCAACAATCATGCCAACAGGTGCATCCGAACGTTTTCGCCATTCCCCAACGGAGTCCTTCAGGGCCGAGAAGCTGACTTGGAGCCACTGGCCCGCATCACGGTCGCGGCACCGGTCCGTCACCGGATCCGGGACCGGAACATCGCTGCTTAATCGACATCGCAGAGTGGCTTGTGCGGTCACAGGTGCCAGCGACAGCGGCGCTCGTTGGCCTACGATCTGCCGATGATGGCGGCGGCTGGTGCGTACCGGAGAGGTGCCCCGCTCGGTGGCGAGGCGGCCGCCGCAGGCGGGTCGAACGTCGCGGATTCTGCCGGTGACGTCCGCCGCGCAGTCCCGGAAGTCGTCCGGCGTCGGCTGTCGCCGTTCGACGCGGGCGGTGACCTCTGCTCCTGGCTGGCCACCGCGCTGATCGTCGCCATTGCCGCCGTGCCGCGTCTGCTCAACCTGGGCAGCCCAAATGGCAAGATCTTCGACGAGCTCTACTACGCGACCGAAGCACACCACCTGCTGCTGCGCGGCTTCGAGTGGGACGAGAAGAACAACGTCGCCGCAAACGTCGTCCACCCGCCGCTCGGGAAGTGGATGATCGGGCTCGGTGAGCTGGTGTTCGGCTATAACGAGACGGGTTGGCGCGTCTCCGCCGCGGTCGTCGGCACCCTGTCGGTGCTCATCCTCGTACGCGTGGCGCGGCGGATGTTCCGGTCCACCGTGCTGGGGTGCGCGGCGGGTCTGTTGATGGCGCTGGACGGCATGCATCTGGTGTTGTCCCGGGTGGCGCTGCTCGACATCTTTCTGATGTTCTTCATCCTCGCGGCGTTCGGCACTCTGCTCCTCGACCGCGACGCCCGCCGACGGCGCTGGCTGGCGGCGCTCGAAGCCGGCCTCGACCCTTCCGTGCCGGGGCCGGCCGGCCGCCTGCCGTTCGCGGTGCCGTGGTGGCGCCTGGCCACCTTCGTTCTGCTCGGCTGCGCGTGCGCGGTCAAGTGGAGCGGCATCTGGTACGTGCTCGCCTTCGCCGCGCTGATGCTCTACTGGGAGATGCAGGCACGCCGCTCCGCGGGCGTACGCCGCCCGTGGCGGGACGCTCTGGTCAGAGAGATCGGCTGGCTGGCGATCGGCGGCACTCTTCTCCTCGTCGTGTACCTGGCGAGCTGGTCAGGCTGGTTGTCAACCGACGGGGGACACTTCCGGCACTGGTTGCGCGACGCCGGCCACGACGAGTTGCCGATCGTGGGCGCACTGCAGAACCTCTGGCACTACCACGCGGAGGCGTTACGGTTCCACACCACGCTGGAGAAGGCGCATCGCTACCAGTCCTGGCCGTGGCAGTGGCTGCTGCTCGGGCGACCGGTCGCGTTCGACTGGTGGTGTGGCGGCGCACCATGCGCCGGGTCAGCCCCCACAAGGGAGGTCCTGCTGTTGGGGACGCCGCTGCTGTGGTGGTCGTTCATCCCGGCGCTGGGCGCACTGACCTGGTTCGGCATCGCGCGACGGGACTGGCGGGTCGGCCCCATCTGGCTCGGCATCCTCGCCGGACTGCTGCCCTGGTTCTACTTCGCCGTCGCCGACCACCGGACGATGTTCTATTTCTACGCCCTTCCCGCGGAGCCGTTCCTGGTCCTTGCCGTCGTCTACGTCCTCGGCATGGTCATGACTCCGCCTCGCCCCTCGGCTGCCACCGGCAGCGCGCCGTCCGGACCTGACCGGCGTCCGATCGGCGTCATCGTCGCAGCGGCCTACGTGCTACTGGTTGCGGCTTGCTTCGCGTACTTCTATCCGATCTACGTCGGCAAGGTTCTGCCGTACACCGACTGGGCCGCCCGCATGTGGTTGGGTAACCGCTGGATCTAATTCCGGTCTGATCCCGGGCGCTCGTGCTGGTGCTGGAGATCCACTGGCCGTATGCTCCGTGCGTGTCACAGCCGGGGTCCCGTCTCGTCGCGGCGCGGTTGCTCGTGGTCGGGCAGCTGTCGATGGTGGCGCTCTATATGGCGGGCGTGGTCGTCCCGTACCTGCTGACGTTCACCCTCGAGGGGATCGATCACTGCTCGTCGACGAGCGGATGCCAGGCGCCCGGCGACGTGTTCAGCGGGCCGATGTTGGTGCTGCTGTTTCCCGCCATGATCATCACGGTGCTGGGGCCGATGGCGGCGGTCCTCTTGCTGCTGATGTCGTTTACCTCGCTGGCCAGGCGGCGTCGGGAGATGTCCGCCGTGCTGCGGCGGTCGCTGTTCGGGGCGGCCGGGCTCACGTTGGCCTTCCTGGTCTTCACGCTGCTGCCGCCGGGCCGACTGCTGCTGGGCTGGGTGCTGGACTGATGACGAAGGGACTGTGGCGGGCGCAGCTGGCTCTGGTGTGGGCTTTCGGGCTCGCGGTCTTCTTCTTCCTCTTCGGACTGCTGGGCGGGCCGCACGGCGGAAACAGCAACGGCGTGTACGACATGGTGTACGGACCGCTCCCTGAGGGAGTGTCGGTGCGTGGCTCGCTGGCCTTTCCGCCCGCCTGGTTCACCTTGCTCGCCATGGCGGTGGCCTGGCTGGCCCCGCTCATCGCGGCGTTTCTCGCCTGGCAGGGCCGGCGTGCGCTGAAGGGCGACGGAGAGCAGGGTCTGCGGGACCGGATACAGGCCGGCACCGTCGCCGCCTTCGTCATCGTGGTGTCCTACCTGACGCCGATCGGCTGGACGCTGGTCTACGGACTGACCCGCTGGACGATCATGAACATCTGGGGCGAGGGCCCGGACGCGGCGCAACTGGGGTCTTGAGCGGGCGGCACCTCGCCGACGAAGATTGCCGAGCGCAAGACCCGCAGCTCAACTCATTCTGAAACTGCGGCTCCCCTCGACGGGGTGGATCATCCGGCCACGATCAGTGAGGCAGCGGGACGACGTAGGAGTCGACGCGGGCGATGAGCCCGTCGCGGAAGGTGAACAGGTCGTTGAAGGCGAAGCGGAACGGCCCATGGTCGACGCTGACGCCGCGGCCCTCGCCTATGGCGACGACGACTCGACCGTCCTCGTAGACGCGCTGAACGTCGAGCTCGGGGCTTCCGGTGAACGCCGGATTCTCGATCTCTCCGTCGAACTCTGCCTTGCCGCGGGTGGTTCGGTGGCCGTGGATGACCCACTCGACGTCGTCGGTAAGGGTCGCGAGGATGCGCAGGTGGTCGCTCGCCCGGAATCCGTCGAAGTACTCTGCGACGAGGCCGCGCTGGGTCGTTGGCGTCACGGCGTTCTCCGTCCTTGTGTGGGCTCGTGGTGCTGCAGGTGTGCGGCGAGGGCGTCGAGGATCGAGGCGAGCCCGTCGACTGCTTGCGCTGTCCGGAGCTCAGGGGGAAGGCGCCGCTGATGGACCATGAGGTCCGTGCCATCGCCGGCGGGTTGGACGGTGACGGTCGTGCGGAGGCCGGTGACAGACTCGTCGAAGACCAGTTCGTGCGGAGCGGTGACGCTCACGTAGACGAACCGGAGCCGGCGGGTCCGGCCGTCCGGCGCGCGGGTGTCAAGCGCGAACTCTCCGCCGGGACGCAGATCGACGCTTACCGACTCAGGCGGCACGGTGGCGTGGGAACCTCCCCAGAATGCCGCGATGCTTGCTGGCGAGGTGAAGGCGGCCCAGACACGTTCGGGTTCCGCCCGGAGGTGGCGCTGGGCGATCAGTTCGTCGCCGTGGAGCTCGGCGCTGGTCAACGAGCCGCTCCCTCGTCGGTGAGATGCCGCTCGAGGGCGTCGAGCCGATCGTTCCACGCGCGGCGCTGGTCGTCGATCCACGTGCCGAGCAGCGAAAGCTGATCGACCCTGAGTCGGCAGGGGCGTCTGGTGCCCTCGCGTCGCTGCTCGACCAGGCCGCACCGCCGCAGGACACCGACGTGGTGGGAGATTGCCTGTGGGGTCAGGTCGAACGGTGCAGCAAGCTCTCCCACCGTGGCATCGCCTCCGGCGAGACGAGTCACGAGGGCGCGACGGACGGGGTCGCCGAGGGCGGCGAAGGCCAAATCCAGGTCCGGACCAGGGGCCACGAGTGCAGGAGCCATGGCCCCACCCTAGTGCAAACCATCATTTGCGCAAGCAGCCTTTTGCGTATGTCGCGCCTGCGGGTGCCATGTGCGGGCTCCCAGCAGCGATATCGCCGTGCGGTCGTGGCGCGGTCAAAGCATCGCGACGAGCCGGAACCGTTCCAGCACAGCTGGCGTGTCGTCGTCCACGGTGAAGTCCGGATCACCCAGCCACCCTCGGTAGTCCGTTCCGTGCCAGTAGTCCTCGTGGCCAGCCCGCCAGGCGGCGACCGAGTCGTGCCCCTCGCCCTCGTCCCGGGCGTGGTCAAGGTCCACGTCGCCCAGCCGGCTGACTCTCACCTCGGTCAGTTCGATCACGGCCACCCGGCGACCGGCAGAATCGACCACCGCCGCCCGGGCACCCACGACCGGTAGTGGCTCGCCTTCGATCTCGTAGTCCTGGAGCAGGCCCGTCGTGGTGGTCTTGGTCCCATCGAGCACTGCAGCGACCAGCTTGTCGCGCAGCGGACCAGGGAAGGCGAACTCGAACGTGGGTAGATCGTCTGCGATCACCGGAGGAGACTAACGAGAGACCCTTGTCGCCAGCGAGCCGATTGTGCTGCCCATACGAGCAGTGTTGATACCGCGGATCGACTCGTCGCGGCCAGCCGTCCTGGCATGGCTGGGCCATGACATCCTCGATCTCCGGGATCTGGACTCCTGGCCTGCCTGGGGCTCGACCGCCTGAGCGCACGGCACCCCGGCACCTTGACCGACAAGGTCATCTTCCGTCGCTGGCCCGCCCAAGGCCGCGTATCGCACTGGACTCGGACCGAGGTAACAGGCGCCCAGCGACATCCATGCCATGAATGCGGCAACCGCCACGGCGAGCGAACGCCTCATGATGGAATCCTCGGGGACCGCCACTACGTATCCAACACGGGCTGGCATCAGTGCGCTCACTCTGCGGCCTACGAGCAGCCACAAGCGCCGGTCCAGGAATAGCCGGCCGGGGAGTCCCTGGCGCGTGACGCACGCCGGGTGCCCGTCACAGTCTGACGAGATGCCAGGTGGATTTCAGGACGTCATAGACCGCGGCGCGATCGACCTGACGCGGCAGCTGCCGGGAAAGCCGCCACGGCTCGGACGCGGCGGAGAGGTCCACGGTAACCGTACGTGAGGACGCAGCACCGAGCCTCCCGATCCAATGTGGGCTATCCGCGATCAGGGCTTCGACGAGACTATCGGTTGGCTCTGACACCTCCACGGGCTCGGCCTTGACCAGGGCAGAGCCAACCAACAGAGCCAGCAGGCGCCGCATGATGGCCAGGCAAACTCCCCGATCAGTTGATTCCACCCAGGCATAACAATCGTCGTGTCCGGAATACCAGAGCGAACATCCAGGAAGCGCCGGCAGGATCGGCTGACCTTGTTCGGCTGTCCCGATGGCGAGCGCGATCTCGTCCAACTGCTCCGCGCGCGGCCTGCCGGGAAGGCCGACCAGCGTCAACTCGTACGGTTCCCAGCCGTACAGGAAACCGGGCAGGTCCTGGCGCCGCATCACCAGGGCCTCATCGCTGAGACCGACAACGCCGCCAGCCAGCGAACCGAAACCGTGAACCGAGCAGGTGACGCCCTGCGCTGCCGCTATCCGCGATGGCTGCCACTGCACGTACTTCTCGTCCAGGAAGCTGTTGGTGGCGACGTCCACGACGACGACGGTGTCCTGCGCAGCGCTGACCAGGACATCAGCGAGTTCCGACGCTTGCACCGCCGTCGCGGCGACCACCCAGCAGCCCGCGATCTCGCGAACGCTGAAGCTCAGCGGAAACGGTGCGCCGTCAAGGCCGACTGCGTTGACCGAGAACGCGCCGCCAGGCCCAACACAAATCACGATTCCCTCCGCGCAGCCCGACAATGCGTCACCTGAAAGAGATCATCACACTGTCCCGACCGACACATCAGGTCCCACCGAACGCGTAGAGCTCCAAACGACCACCCGCCGTCAGACATAGACGTCACTGACCTGGCACCGCGGGTGGCCGCTTCGGCTGCCGTTCGTCACCGTGGACCTCGCACTGCGCGTCGATGGCGTCTGGCGGGTTGTCGAGGTTGGCGACGGCCAGGTCAGCGACCGGCCGGGCAACATCGCACCGCAGGCTCTGATCGCCGCGCTCATCACCGGATCGGCCGTTCAGTAGGGCTCTGGCAGGCTGTTCTTCGTGGCGGAACGTTTGCTCGATGATGAGGCCCTGGAATCGTCCGCGGTGGTGGCGAACTCGGCGATGAACCGGGAACGGCAACTCGCTGGTGTGAACAGCTACACGCGGGAACTCGGGTTCAATCCACTCGAGTGGATCGTCGCCCGGATCCGGCAATCCCCACCCAGTCCGCCGCAGCAGACAACCATCGGCTGGCTGGATCTGTGCTGCGGGACCGGGCGGTGCCTCCTACAGGCCGCAGACACCCTCGCCCGCGACGGGCTCGATCAGCTCGTCACGATCGTCGGCGTGGATCTCGTCGACTTCTTCGACCCGACGCCAATCCGGGGCACGGCGCTGCAACTGAACTGTGCCTCCATCACGTCCTGGTCGCCGCCGCGCCGATTCGACCTCATCACCTGCGTCCACGGACTGCACTATGTCGGCGACAAACTCGCGGTGTTGACCCGCATCGCCAGCTGGCTCACCGACGACGGACAGTTCAGCGCCGATCTCGACCTGGACAGCGTGCGCCTCGCCGATGGTCGGCCCGCCGGCCGGAGACTCGCCACCGCACTACGCGGGGCAGGCTTCGCCGTGGACACCCGCCGTCGGCGGATCAGGCGGAACGGGCCTGGCGTCGTGTCACTGCCGTACACGTATCTCGGCGCCGACGACCGCGCTGGCCCCAACTACACCGGCCAGCCCGCGGTCAACTCCTACTACACCGAAACACGCCGCCTTCGGTGATCAGTAGCCGCCGACGAGATGCCCACTGAGATGTGGTACGCGCTAGGCCACCGCAGCGGTATCAGAGGATGCTGCCCGGGCGAGGCCATGCCGCCCGGAGCCAGCGGCTGTGGATGGCCTCGTGGCGGACCGGGTCGACGGCGGCCGGGTCGTCGAGGAGGGTGACCAGCAGGGCGCCGTTGGGGAGCCGGCGCGTGCGGGCGGCGACCTCGGGCAGCCGTGGCGGTGGCAGACGAAGCTCGCGGAAGGTGTCCGCCTCGGGCACCGGTCGGCGATAGCAGAAGCATGCGTCCAGAGCCCAGACGAGGTGGCCGTCCTCCCAGCTGACAAAGACGTCGATGTCGCCGTTCGTCCAGAAACTGGCCGTGCTCGGCGCCCGTCGCCATTGCGGCGAGCGCCGTGTCGAGGTCCTCGACCGTGCGTTGGTCGGCATCGGGGTTCGTGACAGGTTGATCAGCCCGTCGGGACGCTGCGGGAGCAGATTCCGCTCGGCTCCCAGTGCATACAACTGGCGAAGGGCCGGCCCGGCCGGCGCGGGTACCCGCAGTTCCCAGATCCAGTCCGATCCCACGACCGCATGGTGCCGATCCGCCGCCATCCCGGGCAAGCCGGTTACAAGATCCGCTCATGTCGGCGTTCGCTCCGCCAAGAACGGGCCCTACTGGACGGAATGTGCCGCGAAGCGTCCACTACCGGACGTGCGGCGGCTGCTCGGCAATCGTTGTGTCACCGAGTCCGGCGTTGGTGCGGAACTGGAGCACGTCCATGGCCTGGGGCAGCGGGATCAGCGGGTCGGCTGATCGCATCGCGAGGAGACCAGGTATCGCGCCACGACTGATCGCCGCATCGATTGCCCGCTGCGTCTCCGGTGGAAGCGACTCCCAGGTGGCCTTGCCCGCACAGAGGTGGCACGGCAGACCAACTCGTTCTGCAAGATCCGTGGCGCAGCGCCGGCCGCAGCCCGAGCAGCAGTAGTCGATCATGCGCGGGGCTCAGGCGGACGGGGGCGGGGTCTCCGCCGTGGACAGGGAGAGCCAGAAGAAGCCGTGACCGGCGAGGCCCAGGTCGTATTCGCCGGACTCCCGCACCGCGGGGAATTCGGCGCCGCCCATGAGCTCCCGTGGCCGACGGCCGGCGTGGGAGGACAGGGTCAGTGTCGTCGTCTGCGGGTATCGGGAGAAGTTGAACAAGCACAACACCTCGTCGTCGGGCTCGCCGCGGAGGACGGCGAGCACCGCCGGGTTGGTCGACCGGACGATGCGGCAGCCAGGGCGGGAGAACGCCGTCCAGGCGTGGCGAGTCTCGATCAGCTTCTCGATCACGTGCAGCAGGGACGACCGTGAGCGGAGCTGGTTCTCCACGTTGACCGCCATGTAGCCGTAGATCGACTCGTGGATCAACGGCGCCGGCAGATTCTCCGGCTGCGCCACGGAGAAGCCGCCGTTGCGGTCCGGTGCCCACTGCATCGGCGTGTTGACCGCCCGGTTGCCGGGCAGCGACAGGTTCTCGCCCATGCCGATCTCGTCGCCGTAGTAGATGACCGGAACGCCGGGCATCGACAGCAGCAACGCGAAGGCGAGTTCGAGCTGGCCCCGGTCGTCGTTGAGTAGGCTGGCCGTCCGCCGGCGGATACCGGTCACGCCGCGCATGCGGGCCAGCGGCGCGTAGGTGTGCTGCAGTTCGTCGCGTTCCCGCTCGGGCAGCAGGCCCAGCGACATCTCGTCGCCGTTGCGGAGGAACACCGTCCAGTGGCGGTCATCCGGCTGGTCACGCATCTGCAGCAGCACCTGTGACACCGGCCGGTGCGTCTCCCGCCGCATGGCGAGCAGCAGGCGCGGCATGAGCGACGCGTACGTGACCAGGTGGCACTCGGGGTGCTCGGTGGTGCCGAAGTAGGAGCTGGCGCCCTCCGGCCAGTCCTCACTCCATGCGATGAGGATCCGGTTCGGGTACGTCGCGTCCAGCCAGGATCGTAGGTCCCGCAGGTAGGTGTGCGTCTCGGCGAGGCTCTTGCTCGACGTGCCGGTGCGCTCGAACAGGTAGGGGACCGTGAGCAGGCGCAGCCCGTCGACCCCCTGGCGGAGCCAGAAGTCCATCACCGCGCGCATGGCGGCCCGCACCTCGGGTGCGTCGTAGTTCAGGTCCGGCTCGTGCCGGCTGTAGCGGTGCCAGTAGTACTGCCGCCGCTTACCGTCGTAGGTCCAGCCCCCGCCCTGGCTGCTGAGCGGATCGTCCGCCTCGGCGTAGTCGTCGCCCGTGTCGCGCCACACGTAGAAGTTCCCGTACGGGCCGTCCGGGTCGCTCCGGGAGGCGGTGAACCAGGGATGCTCGTCGCTGGTGTGGTTGAGCACCAGGTCCAGCACCACCCGCAGGCCCTGGCGGTGGGCGAGGCTGAGCAGTTCCAGCAGGTGCGAGGGCTGCCCGAGGCTGGCGTCGATGGTCTCGAAGTCGGACGCGGCCCGGCCGTCACCCAGGGACGGCGACGCCATGATCGGGTTCAGCAGCAGGCAGTCCACTCCCAGCCGGCGCAGGTAGTCCAGTTTCTCTGTGACGCCGTGCAGGTCGCCGTGGCCGTCGCCGTCCGAGTCGTAGAAGAACGGCACGTTCACTTCGTAGAAGGTGCTGCCGGCCGCCCAGTTCGGGTCGCCCGGCGGCTGCGGGCCGGGGCCGTCCGAGGCCTCGGTGCGGGCGAGCCGGAGCTGACCCGACAGGGCCTGCCGGGCTCGCGCGGCCACCCGCTCCGCCGTGTCCCGCTCCAGGGCCTCAAGGGTCTCGAACGCGGCCACGAGCTGCTCGCGGGTCCGCTGGTTGCCGTGCGCCCAGTTGCTCAGCTCGTCCACGGCGAGCACCCGCGCCGACGCGAGCCCGCTGCGGGTGAGCGCGAGAAGATCGTCCGGAATCAACTCGGGCCGCCGGGGCGCGTTGCTGAGGATCAGGTCCCCGACGCCGGCGGCCCGCATCTGGGGGGTCTGCCGGCGTTCCCGGTCGACCATCCGGACGGCCGCGTACTCGAAGGCTTCCCGGACGCTGATGATGCCGTTGCCGTCCCTGTCGGCGGCACCGGTCCGCAGCCCTTCGAGGAAGGGGCCGGAGAACGCGGACGGCAGCGCGTGCTGCTTGTAGCCGTCACCCTCGTGGGCCAGCTCGGTGGCCCCGGCGGACACCACGACGATGCGGCTGCGGTCCCCGCGCTGCTTGAGGTCGCCGAAGGCGCCCGCATGGCAGCAGTCCAGGATCAGGACCAGCTCGCTGGCCCGGCACTCGTCGAGCCAGTGTCGCAGCTCGTCGGTCGGCACCGCGGTGGGCGGAAGGCGGTCCAGGTCGGTGTCGGTCGCGGTGAGGTAGAGGCGATGGCCGTCGTGCAGCCGGCCGTGACCGGAGTAGTACACGAGCAGGAAGTCGTGCGGATCGGCGCTCGTCAGGAAGTCGTAGAGCGTGACCTGCACCGTGTGGGAGTCGTCGTCGAGGCAGTCCCGGACGTCGTCGAACGCGCCCAGGGCGGGGTCCCGGAGGAGTCGTCCCCAGTCCTTGAGATCACTGGCGGGTGAGTCGAGGTCGGGCAATCCTTCGCTGGTGTAGCTGCCCACACCGATCAGGAGTGCCCGCTTCACCGCGGCTGCCCACCGGCTCGGAACGCTCCCGGGTCACTCACCATCGACCTTCTCGGGCACGGCGGGCGTGCCCTGCCGGGGCACCGACACCGACTTGATGACCTCGGTCAGGGTCTTCTCCGACACGTCCCGCACCTCGATCTCGGTGCCGTCCGGGAGACTCATCCGCAGGTGCTTGCCCTTGTTGCGGTCCTGGTAGCGCTTGATGACCTCGGCCAGGTGCTTGATGTCCGCCGCGGCCCGCTTCGCGGTCGGATAGCTGAAGACCGCGAGGGTGAGTGCGCCGAAGATGATGCTGACCGTATCTCGCGTCCCCGGCCCGGCCGCCTCGACGAGTTCCGCCGCCTCGACGCCTGGAAGGTGGTTCAGGTGGTCCTTCAGCTGGCGGGTCTGCTCGGCCAGTTCCTCATCGCTGACCGGCCCGTCGGACACCACCCGCAAGATCAATCCATCGGCCATGATCCCATCGTGGTCGCACTCGGTTGACCGTGCAAGGGTCCCGGCCATGGGATCCCGCGCGGCGCCGGGTGCTGTGCCGGTGGTACGCCCGTCACCACGCGATCCGACCCTTACGCGGGCCCTCGACGGCCGGGTGATGACGTGCATCCGACAGATCGCGACGACGCCGGGATTCCGTGCCGGGTGCGGCAACCACGGGTGACCGTGCGCCGTCCAAGCACTGGGACCGGCGGTTGGGCCGGCACGGCGGAAGGACGGCGATACGAGATGGGCCGGCGAAGGTTCCTCCTGACGATGGTCGCGGTCGGGGCCCTGCTGGCGGGCTGCGCCGGAGGGACAGCGGCGGAAAAGTCTCCGCCGCCCGCCCTGCCGCCGGGCAGCGGAAGCCCGGGGGTAGCGGATCCAGTGGCGTTGCTGGGCAACTGGACGCTGGCCGGAGTCGCCGAGGAGCCGCACGGCATCCTGCGTCTCGCACCCGATCGGATCCAGCTCTTCGGCCGCTGCGGGATCCTGGTCGGTTCCTGGCGGGCCGACGCCGGTGGTCTCTTCGTCGCCGCGATGTTCGGCTCATCCGGGGCGGAGGGCGGCCCTGGCTGCACCAACGCCGAGCCGAACCCGCGGTGGCTGCAGCGGGTCACCTCGTACCGGCTGGAGGGTGACACGCCGATGCTCCTCGACGCCGACGGCGCGCTCGTCGCCCGCCTGCTGCCGGGGGCGACACCGACGCCCGGACCGTACCTGGCGGCATCCGAGGTGGCGCCACCGGAGATCACCGACGAGGTCCGGCGGCAGTTCGCGCCCGCAGCGGCGCTGCCGGCAACCCTTACTCCCGCCGCCGGGAACCGGCTGGTCGGAAGGTGGGTGCCCGTGTCCGGGCCCAGGAGGGCGTACGTCGAGTTCAAGGCCGACGGTGAGTGGCGCGGATCCGACGGCTGCAACGGTCACGGCGGGCGCTGGGTGGTGGGCTCCGGAGGAGCCTTCCTTGCCACCACCGGGCCCAGCACCCTGATCGGCTGCGACGGGGTACCCGTTGGGGCGTGGCTAGCTTCGTCCTGGCGGGCTGGACTGGCCGGCGAGACCCTGGTGCTCCTCGACGCCCGGTCCAAGGAGACGGGCCGGCTGCGCCGCGCCGACTGAGCACGCCCGGGATTGTGCGGCTGCCAGCGGATCCTGTTCGGCCTGGACGGATTCGGGCTGGGCGATCGGATGGGCCCGATCGGTTACATCTTCGCGGTCGGCTTTGCGGGTGACCGCGAATCTGGTCAGGCAGGTGGCGTAGTTCGTCGGGCAGCGGGTATCCGGCGGAGCGCCTCTGGCCGTCAGCACGGATCGTGCGGTAGCGGCGAGCGGTGCGGACGAGCGTCCTGAGCGATCAGCCTGTGCCGTCCTCGATCCGGTGGTTGACGGCGAAGACGATGGCCAGGTGTGCCTCGATCCCCGACACTGCACGAGGCGCGCTCCGTGGGCGCCCCTGCCGGCTGATCCCGGCAGGAAGGGCCCTGTCATCGCCTTCGGGATAGGGAGGGAACCCTTGTCAACGTCTCTGGTGGCGGCGCCGCCGGCAGGTTTGCCGAGGTGCGCCGACGGGCGGCGGGGACACCAGTGGTGGATGCGGCCCGGGCTGGGGTGGGCCGGATGACCGACGCCCGTCTCGCGCTTCGTGTCGCCAACCGGCTCGGGCGGCTCCTCGGCCTGGCCGCCGCCGCGGTGGCGCTGGTGCTGTTCGCCCTGCTGCACGTGCTGGTGGCCCGGCTCAGCCCGGTTACGGACACGATCAGCGACTACGCCCTCTCCCCGGACGGCTGGATCTTCGACACGGCGGTCTTGGTGCTGGCCGCAAGCTCGATATGCCTGCTCGGTCCGTTGCTGCGGCGGCAGGCCGCCGTACCCTCGGCCACCGCCTGCTACGCCTGCTGGTGCCTCGGACTGGTGGTGCTGACGGTCTTTCCACGCGACCCGGTGGGAGCACCGACCACCGTGACCGGCGAGATCCACAAATGGGCATCCGTGATCGCCCTGCTCAGTCTGCCGCTCGGCGCGCTGCTGACGGCCCGGCGCAGGCGCGGACCGGGGGCCCGGGTGGTGGCGGTGACCGCGGCGGTCTGTCTGGTCGCCCTCGTTCCGTTCGTCTCCGCCTACCTGGCGAGTTCGCCGCTGAAGCCGTACCTCGGGCTGATCGAACGGGCCGTCGCGCTGGGCGAGGTCGTCCTGCTGCTATTGCTCGGCACGATCCGGCTGGGCCTGCAGGCAACCGCGCACCTGGCGGCGGAATCGGCTCCCGGCCTGAATCAACCCGGCAGCCGATCGCTCCTGGATGGGTGGCGCGGCGGGGCGTATCGGGCGGGGGATGTCCAGCTCGGCGGCGCCGTCGACAGCGTCGGCAAGCGACGTGTGGCTGGGCAGTTCGGCGGCGGTGGGCGCCGCCGGTAGGCCGGTCCGGTGGGGCAGACACTGCCAGTGGCGCTCGGGCTGCTCGCTACGCGCGTGATGTCCGATGGGGTGACGCGCCTGCGGCCACCAGCAGAGCGGCCGTCTCGGTGTGGCCGCCTCGGACGGCCCAGTCGAGCGGCGACAGGCCGTTGCCGTGGTCTTCACGGAGGTTCGGGTCCGCGCCCCGCGCGAGGAGTACGCGTACCACCTCGGTGTGCCCCCATGCCGCGGCAGCGGTCAGCGGCGTGCCCTCCTCCCCGCGCCCGCTCTCCACGTTCGGATCCGCGCCGGCCTCCAGGAGGACCCGTACCACCGCGGGCTCGTTTTGCACGGATGCTCGGTACAGGGGCGTCGTGCCGTCGCGGTCCGCCGCGTTCGGGTCCGCCCCCGCGCCCAGCAGCGTGAGGACAGCGCGGAGGTCGTCGCCCAACAGCGCCGCCATCAGGCGGGCGGTGAGTTTCTTGCGCTCTCGGACGTTCACCAGCACCAGCGTAGGCGGCTCCAGACCACCGGGCCCTGCCCCGTCGACCAGGGTCGACCGGGCAGGGCTCGCGCCGACTCACTCCGTCCCGATGTCGTGCGCGGTGCCGTCGGCGACCGCCCGAAGCTTGTCCGGGTTGGCCACGTTGTGGATGGCGGTAATGCGGCCGACGGCGTCGAAATCGAAGGTGACGGTGGCGATCACCCGACCCGGTCCGCTGAACACGATGCCCGGACCGCCGTTGAGCTCGACGAGTTCAACGTTCATGTCGGCCGGCTCGACGCCCTGATAGGTGACGGTGCCGATGGCGGCGAACCAGGCGGCCACCGTACCCGCGCCGACGACCGGGCGAAGGGCCTGGCGGACCTTACCGCCGCCGTCGGTCCACAGGGTGACGTCCGGAGACAGCAACTCCATCAGGGCGTTGATGTCGCCACCGGTCGCGGCCGCGAAGAACCGCTCGGTGACCTCGCGCTGCCGTGACCGGTCCGCCGTGAAGCGCGGCCGCCGGGCGCGCACATGGTTACGGGCCCGGTGCGCGGCCTGCCGCACCGAGGTCTCGGAGCGCTCCAGGGCCTCCGCGATCTCGGCATGGCTGAAGTCGAAGACCTCCTTCAGCACGAACACCGCGCGCTCGAGCGGGCTCAGGGTTTCCAGCACCACCAGCATCGCCGTCGACACCGACTCGGCTTCCGTGACCACCTCGGCGGTGTCGCCGGTGGTGAGGATGGGTTCGGGCAGCCACGGTCCGACATAGGTCTCGCGCTTGTGCCGGGTGGACCGCAGCCGTTCCAGCGCCAGGTTCGACACGATCCGCGCCAGGTACGCCTTGGGGTCGGCCACCTGTGCGCGGTCGGCGGCCGACCATTTGATCCAGGCGTCCTGGACGGCGTCCTCGGCGTCGGCCGCGGTGCCGAGGATGCGGTACGCCACCGAGAAGAGCAGGTTGCGGTGCTGGTGGAAGACCTGCTGGTCGAGGTCTGACGGCAGGTGGGTCACCGTGCCTCCCGGGTGAAGCGACCGCCGTGGGGCCATAACGCGCCCGAGGCGGGCATCTTCTTCATGCGGCCGTAGGTCGGCCAAGGCGAAGCGGTCACCGTCTCCTTGTACCGTGCCGCCAGGCGGCCGGTCAGACACACCCGCCGGGGGCTGTCGTCGGGGCGGGTGAACTGCACGACCGCATCGTGCCGGCCCAGGCTCACCGGCGTGTGGTAGAAGCCGAACCGGAACGGCTTGGGCTGCTTACCCGCCAGCGTACGGACGATCGACACCGCCGCGTGCACCCCGGTCGGCATACCACCTTGGCAGGTGCCGTGCATGACGCCGTAGCCCTGACGGATCGCGGCCGCGTCGCCCACGGCGTACACGTCCGGGTGTGACACCGACCGCAGCGCGGCGTCGGTGACGACGCGGCCGCGCTCGTCGACGGTCAGCCCGGCGGCGGCCGCCAGCGGTGACACCCGCGTGCCGCTGGTCCACAGGACCACCTCGGCGGCGATGCTCTCCCCGCCAGCCAGCTCGACCGAATCGAGCAGCACCTTCACCACCTCGACCCCGCTGCGCGCCTGGACGCCCAGCCGCTTGAGTGCGGCCTGCAGATACGCCTTCGCCTTCGGGTTCATGGCCGCACCGGGCTCGCCCCGGCCCAGCAGCACGACATTCAGTTCCGGGTGCCGCTCGGCGATCTCCGCGGCCGACTCGACACCGGTCAGCCCGCTGCCACCGACCACCACAGTGCCGCTGCCCAGCTGCGCCAGCCGAGCGGCCAGCAGCTGCGCGTCCTGGGCGCTGTTCAAGGTGTACGCGTGGTCCTCGACACCCGGAACCGCCGCCGTGTCGGCCACGCTGCCCAACCCGTACACCAGCGTGTCGTAGTGCAGGACCCGGTCGTCGTCGATCCGCACGATCTTCGCGTCCGCGTCCACCGCCGTCACCCAGCCACGCACGAACTGCGCACCCGTACCGTCCAACAGCTCCGGGATGCTCAGCTCGGCGACCTGCTGGCCGGTCGCCGTCATGTGCAGCCGCAGCCGTTCGGTGAACCGGTCCTGCGCATTCACCAGGGTCACCTGCACGTCCTCACGCCGCCTGACCCGGGCCGCGAGCTGGACAGCCGCGGCCATGCCCGCGTAACCCGCCCCCAGGATCAGGACGCGGTGGGTGCTCGTGCCGGCTTCGCGCTGTGTGCTCATCGTTGCGCCTTCCTCCACGGGTTGCTGACGACCAGCAGATGGAAGCTGCCCGCCCGTCCGTGACATGAGGTCCCTGTGACGCACGGCACAGCGATCGGCAGGAGGGACGGCGACGTCGTGTTCTGGCCGCCCGGCTGTGGCGAACCGGTCAGGCGCCGCGGGCGAACAGGGCCAGGCGTACCCGGTTGTCGCTGCCGGTCTTGGTCATGAGGCTGGTGATGTGGGTCTTGACCGTGGTGATGCCGATGTGCAGCCGCTCGGCGATCTCCGTGTTCGACAGGCCCTCGGCGACCAGGTTCAGCACGTCCTGCTCGCGGGCGGTCAGCCCCTCGACCGGCCGGGGTGTGTCGGAGCGGGCGTCGACCGCGCGCTGGACCAGGCGGCGCAGCACCTCCTGGCTGAACGGGCTGTCGCCGGCGGCGGCCTTGCGGACGCCGTCCACCAGGTCGGCGGGGGGTGCGTCCTTGAGCAGGAATCCGCAGGCGCCGGCGGTCAGCGCCGGATAGAGGTGGTCGTCGTCGCCGAACGTGGTCAGCACCAGGATCCGGGTGGCGGGCCGGTCGGCGAGGATGCGGCTGGTCGCGGTGATCCCGTCGACGCCGGGCATGCGCAGGTCCATGACGACGACGTCGGGGATGAGCCGCGCGGCGAGGGACACCGCGTCGCGGCCGTTGTCGGCCTCGCCGACGACCTCGATGTCGGGTTGGGCGTCGCAGAGCATGCGCAGGCCAGCGCGGATGAGGTGCTGGTCGTCGACCAGCAGGACGCGGATCATGCCGGCTCCGTCGTGCGTGGCCCCACCGGAGCCTCGCGGTCCTGGTCCGACTGGGCCGGCGGAACGGCAGGGGAGGGGGGAGCAGGCGCCAGCGAGATGGCCGGGCCCGGGAGGACGGTACGCACCCGCCAACCCGCACCCGCCGGACCGGCCTCCAGTTGACCGCCGAGGACCTCGACGCGTTCGCGCATGCCGGTGATGCCGTGGCCGCCGCCGGACGGCATCGCCGCCGGCACCCAGCCGCCCCCGTCGTCGGACACCTCCCAGTGCACGGCCTCGTCGACCACGCTGACCGACAGGTGGGCGAGGGCGGATGTGCCGGCGTGCTTGGCCACGTTGGTCAGCGCCTCCTGGGTGAGTCGCAACACCGCCATTCCTCGTACCGCATCCAGCGACCCGACCGCGGGGTCGATGTCAGCCTCGACGGTGACGCCGGCCTGGCGGGCCCGGTCGACCGCCGCGCCGAGGGCCGCCGGCAGCGCCGACGGCTCGATGGCGGTCAGCGCCGCGTCGCCGCGTACGCCGTTAGGGTTGCGCAGGACCGCGACGAGCCGGCGCAGGTCGGCCAGGGCGGCGCTCCCCGTGCCATGCACGTCGTCGAACACCTCACCCACCCGCGGGTCCAGATCCGTCAGTACGTGCCGGGCCACGCCGACCCGCAGCACCATCGACGCGACGTGGTGCGCGACCACGTCGTGCAGTTCCCGTGCGATGGCGCTGCGTTCGTCGGCGCGGGCGGCCCGGCTCTCCGACTCGAGTCGGCGCTGCTCCTCCGCCGCCCGCTCCTGCGCCTGCCGGGTGAGTTCCCGTTGGGCCCGGATGACCAGGCCGAGCAGCAACGGGACGCCGACCTCCACGAGCAGCCCGACGATGCCGGAGAGCAACCGTGGGAACGGGTCGCCGATCGAATCGGTCAGGTCGACCGCGGCCAGCAGCCCGGCGGCCAGCCAGATGGTCCGTGGTCGGCGCGCCCGCATGGCCAGTTCGAGCAACGCCCAACTGGCGCCCACCTGGTTGATGGTGATGTCGTCGAGCAGACAGATGGCGACGGCCAGCAGCGCGGTCTGCACCAGCAGGTTGACCAGTGGCCGGCGGTGCAACACCAGCGCGACGCCGAACGCGATCCCCGCGAGGACCAACTGCATGGCCGTCGGCCCGTGGCCTTGCATCGGAGCACCGAAGACCAGGTAGCCGACGCCGCTCAGGTCGAGCAGCACGATCCGCACGAAGCCGTCGCGCACGTCGAACAGTCGTCCCACCCACCCCACGGCGTTCAGCCTATGCGCTGCGGCTCGGCGACCGGAATCGCCGCCGGCTGCGGCCACCTGACCCGGGCGGCGAGGTAGGCGGCCAGGCCGAGCGGCCCGAGCAGGATCGTCAGCACCAGCACCGGAGCCATGACCAGCGCCGGCATCCCCCGTTCCCGGCTGTCGAGCCACGCCCACCGGCCGACGAACAGGTCGAACGCGATCATGTGCGCCCACGCCGCCGCCGCGCCGTTGTCGGTGCCGAGCAGATCGCGTACGCCGTCCAGGGTCGGGGACGCCACCGCCGGCAGCACGTCCCCGAGCGCCGGGATCACCAGGACCGCGTAGATCAGCAGGGCCGGTGCCACGATCAGCGGTGACCTGATGATCCGGGCGGTCCACGACCAGCGGGGCAGGAGGATCATCAGCGCCCAGAACGGCGCGGCCACCGCGAACGTCAGCTCGAACAGGGTGCCGGTCATGCCGCCAGCACCAGTTCCGCGCGGTGCCGACGGGCCAGGACCGCGCCGGCGGCGGCTGCGGTGGCGACCACCAGCGCCGCCACGGCGGCCAGGGTGAGCGCGTCCGGCCGCAGCAGCGGCTGCCCGCGCAGGGCCTGCCAGGTGAGCAGCATGGTGAGTGCACCGTACGCGCCGCCCGCAACCATCAGCAGCCGCACCTGGGTGCGCTCGTCCAGTCGCCCGAGGAACCGGCGCAGCAGGATCGCCAGCAGCGGCAGTGCCTGCAACGCGTGCATTCCCACGAAGTGTCCGATCCGCAGGTCCCCGCCGGTGGTGCTCCAGCCGACCAGGGGCAGCCCGGGCCCGCCGTCCGGCACGCCCACGCTGTGCGCCCCGGAGATCCCCTCGATGCCCGGCTCCTGGCTGGGCAGCACCATCGGGATCGCCACCAGCATGCCGAGCAGGGTCAGGCCGAGGCCCAGCCCGACCGCGTACTTGCCGACCCGGTCCGCGATCGGCTGCCGCAGCACCACGATCCCGATGACCAGGTGCGCCACGAACAACACCATGATCGCGGCACCCATCAGCGAGAACAGGATGCCGTTGAGCGGGGTGGTCCCGTTGAAGTGGCTGGTCGTGCCGCGCAGCACCTGCCCGACGATGATCGCCATCTCCACCACCCCCATCGCGACGATGACGGTGCCGGCCCACTCCGCGACCCGGCTCCGCCGCGGCAGCAGGGAGAGCATCCAGGCCAGGGTGGTGCCGTACAGCACGAACGACACGGAGAACTTGAACGGCTTGAGCCAGATCGGCACGCCGGTGAGGACCCGCGAGTCGGCGACGATGCCGACCGCGGAGACGAGGGCGAGCACCGCCATCGCCGCGACGAAGAGCATCAGTGGGCGGTGCCAGTGTGCCGCCCGGCGCATCGTGGTTGTCATACCTGCAGATGCTGGTGCGCCGGCCTGCGTACTTCGCCCGACCTGAAGCCCCGGTCGCGGCCGGCGGTCGGAGCCGGTTCCTCCTACCTGGGTAGGAGACGGAACCGTGAGCCCTGGTCCGTGCCTGGCGTTCGACGCCGGGACCGTCCGGTCGCCGGCACGCGGCCGCGCCGGCAGTCCCCCTGCCGACGCGACCGGATGTGCTGGTCAGGACAACTGCAGCCGGGGCTCCAGGGTCACCTCGAACAGCCGGTCCCACGGCAGCTCGACCCGGGCCGACTCGAACCGCGCCAGGGTCGCCGTGAACGTCCTCGCGCCCCGCCGGCCCAGCACGACGCGGTGCCCGGCGAAGTGGTCGGTGAAGTACCGCTCGGTCAGCGGCACCAGCCGCTCCCGTACCCAGCCGTCGAAGTAGCTCTTCTGCTCAGGCGTGAGCGCGAGCGGGTCCCAGCCCTGCGCCCGCGCGTGCGCGTACGCCTCGACCTGCACCACGTTCTTCCACGGGTCGTCCTTGACGAACCGGTACAGCAGGTACTCGGCGTGCGCCAGGCCGGGCCCGCGCAGCTCGGGCACGCCGTAACCGCTGCCCGAGGAGCGCAGGCACGCCCAGCGGGCGGTGCCGTGGCCGAGCGCCAGCCCGAGCGCGTTGCCGCCGGTGTTCCACCCCGAGTACGACAGCAGCGCCGCGAGATCCAGACCGTTCTCCATCCGCGCGACCAGTTCGTGGTCGGCCTTGTTCACGATCAGCGGGTCCACCACGATCACCGGGGTGCCGGCGGCCAGCAGGGCGCCGATCCGCCCGACGAAGGCGTCCAGATCGGCGGCACGCTGCCCGGGTGCCGCCGAGGGGGTGTTCACGGCGACCACGATGTCCGCGTCGCCACTGACCACCCGGCCACCCACGGCGGCAACGTGCCGGCGGATGTTCTCCGCGAACGGGATGCCCTCCAACTGCGCGGTCCAGTCCTCACCCGAGACACCGGCGTACTCCAGCCGGTAGCTGGGCGTCGTGCCGGCGGCGATCACCCGGGCGACCAGCAGCGCGTCGACCTCGTCCGCGCCGGGGAAGATCTCCACCCGGTCCCCGACGCCGAGCCGGGCCACCAACGCCTCCAGCTCCACCCGCTCCGCCCGGGCCAGACCGACCGGCGCGGTGTCGTCCTCCGACAGCACGAGATGACTGATCGTGCCGTCGGCGACCCACTCCACCATCAACCGGTTGACCTGGTGGTTGCGGGCCCGCGCGGCGAGGTAGTCCTCGACGACCTGGTCCGGGATCTGCGCCCGTACGGCGTCGAGCCGAGACCGCAGCTCCTCCTGCCCGAGGTTGACCACCTGGTCGTAGAGCTTCGCCCACTCGACCAGCCGGTCGCGGTACTTGTCCAGCTCCGTGCCCGTGCTGGTGATGGCCAGCCGCTGGATGGTGTCGTGCACCTCGATCACCGCCCCCGGCCGCGTCGCGCGCAGGTTCCGGATCGCGGCCAGGTTCTCCAGGGCGGCAGCCAGCGTCGGGGCGGCGGTCCGGGAGGCGATCAGACCGCCGTAGGCGAGCATGCTGACCGAGATCACGTACCCGTCGACGCCGTCGACGGTGCCGAGCCAACGGGCGATGGCGGCCCCGTCGCCAGGGGTGAAGAAGCGGCCCAGCAGTTCCCGAGGCGGCAGTAGCACCTGCGCGCCGGCGCTCGCCGCGGTCATCTGGGGGCAGTAGGTGTTGACCGGCCGGTCGTCCAACGGCACCAGCGCCACGGTCAGCTGCCGGTCCGCGGGCTCGGCGAACGCCGGCCGGCCGATGGCCGCGGTGGCCAGCCCGGCCATGCCGGTGGCCAGGAGGGTACGTCTCTTCACTTGCTCTCCCTACTTCTCTGGAGCGCTCGCCGCGCGGGGGGTGGCCGGCACGAGCCGGCGGGTGATCCACAGCGGTGAGGTGACGGCGTTGCCCATCACCACCGCGTGCGCACCGGCCTCGAACGCCGCGCCGATCTGCTCGGTGCTCCGGTACCGCCCTTCGGCGATCACCGGAACCGGCAGCAGTGCGACGAGTCGCGCCACGAGCCCGAGATCGGGCCCGTCAGTCTGTGGGCTGGCCGGGGTGTAGCCGGACAGCGTGGTGGCGACGGCGTCCGCGCCCGCCTCGACGGCGGCGACGCCCTCGGCCGTGGTGGAGACGTCGGCCAGCACGAGCGCGTCGGTCCGTTCGCGGACCGCCCGCACGGTGTCGGCGAAGGTGCGCCCGTCCGGTCGGGGACGGTCGGTGGCGTCGACCGCGACGATGTCCGCCCCGGCCAGCGCCACCTCGAGCGCGTGCGCCGCCGTCGGGGTGATGAACACGTCCGCCGTGCCGTGCTTGTACAACCCGATCACCGGCACGTCGACCGCGGCGCGCACCGCCTTGACGTCGTCCGGCCCGTTGACCCGCACCGCCACCGCGCCGCCGCGTACCACCGCGGCCGCCACCCGGGCCTGGACGTACGGGTCCCGCATCGGGTCCTCCGGCTCGTCGGGCAGCGGCTGGCAGGACACCACCAGCCCGCCGGCCAGGTCGTCGAGCACACTCACCCCTCTGGTCCTTCCGTTGATGTGGGTACGGCTCGCGCCGCCACCGCTCACTCCTACGCGTTCGTGGCCAGCCGGGCCGCGCCGACCACGACGGCGTCGGCGGCCAGGGCGGCCGGCAGCAGCGGCACGTCGGCCCAGCCCGCGGGCAGTTCCGCCGCGTAGGCGGCCGACGCGGCGGGCAGCAGCGCTCCGGCCGCCCCGCCGGCCACCAGGACGGCGTCCGGGTCGAGCAGGGCCACCAACCCCGCCAGCACCGCGCCGAGCACGGCGCCGGCCCGGTCCACGACCTGCCGGGCGACCGCGTCCCCGGCCCCCGCGCGGTCCGCCACCGCCCGTCCGCTGACGCGGTCGCCGGTCTCGATGGCGTACGCGGCGGCCAGCCCGGTGCCCGAGGCGATCGCCTCCAGGTGCCCGTACCGGCCGCACCCGCACCGCAGCCGTTCGGCGCCCGGAGCCGGCAGATGGGCGACCTCGCCGGCGGCGCCGCGGGCCCCGACCTCGACGCGGCCGTTGCGGACGACCGCCCCGCCCAGCCCGGTGCCGGCAGCCACCAGCAGCACATGAGCCCGGCCCCGCCCGGCGCCGGCCCAGCACTCGCCCAGCGCCGCGGCGTTCACGTCGTTGGTGACCCGCACCTCACGACCGAGCCGCGCGGCCAGCGCGTCGGCGACCGGGGTGCCGGTCCAGCCGGGCAGGCTGTCGGTGGCGTACCGGATGCGGCCGGTCGCCGGGTCGACCGTGCCGGCGGTGCCCACCCCCACCGGCCCGGACCCGGCCGCGCCGAGCAGCCCGGCGGCCAGCCCCGCCGCGGCGTCCAGCACCGCCTCTGGCCCGGACCGGGCCGGGGTGGGCGCCTCCTGGCGCTCCAGCACCTCCCCGCCGGGGCCGACCAGCGCGGCGGCCGTCTTGGTGCCGCCGATGTCGACCCCGACCACCGGGGCCGTCATCCCTTCAGGCCGGTGTGCGCGAGGCCCTCGACGAACTGCTTCTGCGCGATGACGAACACCACCAGCACCGGCAGCGCCGTCATCGACGCCGCGGCCAACTGGACGTCCCACATCGGGCCGCCGTAGGCGTCGACGAACTGGGTGAGCGCCTGCGGCAGGGTGAACTTCTCCGGCGAGGAGAGGAACACGATCGGCTCCAGGTACAGGTTCCAGCTGTGCAGGAAGGTGAAGATCGCCACCGCGCCGAGTGCGGGCCGGGACAGCGGCAGGGCGATCCGCCAGAACGTGGCGAAGCGGCCCAGCCCGTCGACCCGGGCCGCCTCCTCCAGCTCACCGGGGAGGCTGATGAAGAACTGCCGCATGATGAACGTCGCCAGCACGCTCGGCGCGCCGAAGATCGGCACCAGGATCAGCGGCCAGTGCGTGTTGATCAGCCCCAGCTTGAAGAACATCTGGAACAGCGGCACGATCGTCACCTCGCTGGGGATGAGCAGGCCCGCGAGGACGACCAGGAACAACACGTTCTGGCCGCGGAACCGGATCCGCGCGAAGGCGTACCCGGCCAGCGCCGACACCGCGAGGGTGCCGACGGTGACCAGCAGCGCGATGTAGAGGCTGTTGAGGTACTGCTGCCCGAACGGCTGCAACTCGAACACCCGCCGGTAGGCGTCCAGCCGTGGGTTGATCGGCAGCAGTTGCGGCGGGAAGGCGAAGATGTCCGCCACCGGCTTCAGCGACGAGGTGACCATCCACCAGGTCGGGAAGACGAACGGGATCGCCAGGACCAGCAGCACCCCGTAGAGCACCAGTTTGGTCCGCCGCGACAGGTCACGACTCATGGAAGACCCACCTCTTGCGCATCTGCCACTGCAGCACGGTCAGCGCGAGCACGATGACGAACAACAGGATCGACAGCGTCGCGCCGTAGCCGAAGTGGTGGAACTGGAACGCCTGCTGGTAGAGGTAGTAGACGAGCACCGTGGTTGAGGTGCCGGGCCCGCCCTGGGTGAGCACCGCGATCTGCGCGAAGACCTGCAGCGACCCGACCACCGTGATGATCGACGTGAGCAGGATCGTCGGGCTGATCAGCGGCACGGTGATCCGCCAGAACTGGCGCATCCGGCTCGCCCCGTCCACCTCCGCGGCCTCGTACAGCTCCGCCGGCACGCCTTGCAGGGCGGCGAGGAACAGCACCATGTTCAGGCCGACGTTCTTGAACACCTGCACGACGATCACCGACAGCATCGCCGTGCCCTCGCCGCGCAGCCAGTTCGGCCCGTCCACCCCGATCGTGTCGAGCAGGCCGTTGATCCCGCCGTTGTCCTGCAGCAGGAAGCCCCAGACGATTGTCCAGGCCACCAGCGAGACCACCACGGGGGAGAAGAACAGCGTGCGGAACAGGATCGTGCCCCGCAGCTTCTGGTTGAGCAGGACGGCCAGCAGCAACGCCAGGCCGAGGTTGAGCACCACCAGCCCGATGGAGAACAGCCCGGTGGCCCGCAGCACCGCGCCGAGGTTGGGGTCGTCGGCGAGGGCCGCGTAGTTGTCGGTGCCGACGAAGTCGAACGTGCCGGCGAGCACGTTCCATTCGTGGAGGCTGTACCAGACCACGAGGATCAGCGGCAGGATCACGAAGACGGCGCTGCCGAGCAGTTGCGGGGTGATGAAGAGGTAACCGGTGAGTTGGTCCCGGCGGCGGCTGGTCCAGAACGGCCGGGCCGGGCCCGGGGTGGGCCCGGCAGCGGCCGGGCCCACCCTGGTGTCCGTCTGGGTCATGATCGGTTGCCTACTTCGCCAGCAGCGGTTGGATCTTGGTGCAGACCCCGTCGAGGACGGCCTTGACGTCCGCGTCGGGCTTCCACAGCGGGTCGAGTCCGGCGCGTACCTGCTGGCTCAGCTCGGCCTGCCCGGCGTGGTTGGGCTTGACCACACCGTTGGTGATGCCGTCGATGACGACCTTCTGCAACTGCTCCGGCTTGAGCTTCGGGTTCGTCTTCGCGAGGGTCTCTGCGGTCAGTTGCGACTGGCGCGGCGGCGGGAAGAACTGGGCGAGCTTCGCCGAGTTGGTGGGGTTGGTCAGGAAGGCGACGAAGTCGGCGGCCACGTCGGCGTGCGGGCTCTTCTTCATCACCCCGATGCCGGCCTGACCGACCACCGAGTACGGCCCCTTCGGGCCCGCGGGCAGGGGGACCAGGTCCCAGGCGAAGCCGTCGTCCTTCAGCAGCGAGGCGCGGGAGATCTGGGTGATCGTCATGGCGGCGTCACCGGCGAAGAAGTCAGCGGTGGTGCCCGGACCGGGCAGCGCCTTCGTGGTGAAGATGGCCTTGTGCAGGGTGGTCATCGCCTCGACCATCTCCGGGCTGGCGAAACCGCAGCTCTTGCCGTCCTCGCTCCATGCTTGGGCGCCCCACCCGGTCCAGAAGGTGGACAGGTTGTCCCAGCCCTTGTAGTCGAAGTCCCGGATCACCAGGCCGGCCTTGCCAGTCTTGCCGTTGACCGCTCCAGCCGCCGCGAGGGCGTTGTCCCAGTTCCACTGCCCGGCCGCGATCAGCTCGGCCGGGGTCTTCTGCCCGGCCTTCTTCAGCAGGTCGGTGTTGACGAACACGCCGAACGGCGAGGTGGAGAACGGGTACGCGTACAGCTTGCCGCCGTTCTGCCAGAGCTTCAGCGTGGCGGGGGAGAGGTCGTCGTACTGGTAGCCCTCGGCCTTCTTGAGCGTGTCGTCCAGCGGCAGCAGCGCGCCGGAGGCCACGAAGTCGGGGGCGGAGTTCTCGAACACCCAGGCCAGGTCGGGCGCGTTTCCGCCGGCGATCTGAGTGGTCAACGTGGTGGTGTAGTTGTCGAACGGCAGCGGATCGAACTTGATCTCGGCGACGTTCGGGTGGCTCTTGCGGTACTCGTCGGCGATCTCGTTGAACAGCTTCAGGTGCGCCTCGTTGGCCGACCAGATCGTCATCCGCAGACTGGCCGGGCCCTTGTCCTTCGCCTCGCCGCCACCACAGGCGGACAGGGCGAGGACGCCGGCCAGTGCGGCGGCGACAACAGCCAGACCCTTTCCTCGTTTCACTATCTTCTCCTCACCGGGGGGTCAGTAGCCCGCGATCTGCGGCCAGCGGCGTTCCACGCCGGCGGCCGAGACGCGGTCGGTGAATTCGGCCAGCAGGCGGGGGGTGCCGCGGACCGCACGCGGGGACTCGCCCCGCGTCAGACAGAAATCGGCGAGCAGGCCGGCGACCTCGCCGACGTTCCACTCGACCGGGTGCAGCCGGTAGCTGCCGTTGGTGATGTGCGTGGTGCCGATGTTCTTGCCCGCCGGCAGCAGGTTCTCCATCCGCTGCGGGATCAGCGCACCGAGCGGGATCTCGAACGGGCAGGAGCCGACGTCGATGTAGTTGTCACCGCCGGTCGACGGGTGCAGGTCGATGCGGTACATCCCCACGCCGATCGAGTCGGAGTAGTGCACCGCGCCGTGCTCACCCCGCACCGCGAGGGAGAGGTCCTGCTCCACCACCGTGTACTCGGCCCGGATGCGGCGCGACTCCCGGATGTAGGGCGCCTGCGCCAACCCGTCCCGGCTGCCGGTCACGTCGCCGCGCAGCCGCAGCCCGGGGAAGCCGGTGCCGCCGTCCGGCCGGGGCGCCTCCGTCTGCAGCCAGTACAGCACCGAGTACGACAGCTCGCGGGCCTTGGCCAGGTGCCACGACGCGTTCGGCACGTCGATGACCGGACCCTCGAAGTAGTCGATCATCGGCCAGTTGACCAGCGTGATGTCGCTGCCGTACGTCCCGTCGGTGAAGTTGCGCCGGGCAGCGATCCGCCGGAACGTCCACAGGTTGCCGTCACCCGGGTTCACGCGCTGATCGGCGTTGACGCTCAGCGGGTCGTCGTCAGGGTTGGGGGTGAAGCTGCGCTCGACGATCTCCAGCGTGCGCGGGTGCGGCGACCGCCAGGACAGCAGCCGGTCACCCCAGAAGTCGGGCTTGTAGTCGCGCCAGAAGTCGTACCCCGCGGGCCGGTCGATGGTCTGATCACCGTCGACGTGGTCGATGGCGAAGCACACCGACACGGCCTGCATGTTCATCGGCTGCGCCTCGGCGGGTGCGCTCGGCTCCCCGGTCTCGGCCTGCGACTCGAACCCGGTGACGTACTCCGTGCCCGTCAGCGGCAGCAGCTCGCCGGTCTCCGTGGCGTCCAGGATGTACGGTGCGACCACGTCGATCCGGTCGTCCCGGTCCCGGTGCGCCAGGGTGACACCGGTGACCCGGTCCCCGTCGGTCTCCGCGGCGACCGGCCGGTACGGCTGGAGCACGGTCAGCCGCCCCGATCCCCGGTACGGCGCGAGCATCTCCTCGAGCACGGCGACGGCCACCCGCGGCTCGTGGCAGAGCCGGCTCACCCAGCCGGCGCCCGGGTTGAGGTCGGTCCAGGCCCGGGACCGCTCCGTCAGCGGGTAGTGGCGACGGTAGTAGTCGCGGATGCCGTTGCGCAGGGCCCGGTAGCTGGCGGTGGCGCCGAACTGCTCGATCCAGGAGTGCTCGTCCGGCGGGACGGCCTGGCTGGTGAGCTGCCCGCCGAGCCAGTCGAACTCCTCGGTCAGGATGACGGACCGGCCGGCCCTCGCCGCGGCGAGCGCCGCGGCGACCCCGCCCAGTCCGCCCCCGACGACGAGGACGTCCGCACGCATCTGTACCACTTGCTTCCTTCCAGTTGCGCGGCCCACCGCTCAGCGGCGGTGGACCGCCGGATCAGGGGCGCCGAGGGTGTTGCCCTCGACGAGCTCGCAGGGGAGAAGCCGCTGCTGCAGGCCGGCGGCGCTGCCGTCGATGACGCCGGTCAGCACCTCGACCGCCTGCCGGCCCATCTCCTCCCGCGGGATGAGGAACCCGGTGAACGCGATGTCGGTGGGGACCGGGACGGTCGGGTCGCCGAGGGTCACGATCGACAGGTCACCCGGCACGGTCAGCCCCCGCCGTCGGGCGGCCGACTCCAGCGCCACCGCCGTGGCGAAGTCCTCCACGAACGCCACCGTCGTCCCGTCGGCCAGGAGATCGTCGAGGCACGCGTCGGCCTCCTCGGCCACCGTGGACACCTGGCGGGCGCTCTCCGCGGTCGTCGCGGCGGCGACGAAACCACGGCGCCGATCCTCTGAGGACTCGGCGTTCATGCCCATGCTCACGTACGTCAGGCGCCGATGACCGTGCTGCAATGCCCGCTCGACGAGCCGGGCCACCGCCGTCGCGTAGTCGGCGCCGACGTAGGGCACCGGTCCGCCGGCGTCGTTGCGGCGCCCCACGG
Organism: Micromonospora sp. NPDC047738; assembly: GCF_040642675.1. Taxonomy (NCBI): domain Bacteria; kingdom Bacillati; phylum Actinomycetota; class Actinomycetes; order Micromonosporales; family Micromonosporaceae; genus Micromonospora; species Micromonospora sp. NPDC047738. The sequence continues at coordinate 172,266 of NZ_JBEYSO010000012.1, read as the reverse complement.
CGACGTACGGAAATCCGTCGCGGTTGAGCCGGTGCAGTTCCGCGCCGTCGATCTCGCGCCCGAGCAGGATGCATCCGTCGGCCAGGCGCAGCCGGTTGTCCTGGTGGAAGATGCGCCGCCGGCCGTCCACCACGGGTGCGCTGGTGAACAGCAGCAGGTCGCAGCCCACCCGCTCGGCGTACTCCTCGATGCCGAGCAGGAACGGGTGGAAGAAGTCCCGGCTGCCGCTGGGGAAGGCGGGCTCGTACGTGAAGACGCCGATGATCCGGTTGAACCGTGCGGCGAGGCGGCGGGCCACGGGATCGGCGGCGTACCCGGTCTCGGCGATGACCCGCAACACGCGGTCCCGGGTCTCCGGGGCGATGCGGACCTCGGCGTCGGTGCGGTTGTTCAGCACCAACGACACCGTCGCCTGACTGACACCGGCCAACCGCGCGATGTCACGTTGGGTGACGCGTCTGGGGGGAGCGGACACGACGAGTCCTTCCGGTGCGGCTAATGCGTATTAGCGCTCGGCGTTGGGAAGGAGCTTGGCGGGTGGGTTGGCCTGTGTCAAGAGGTGGAGTCGAGATTTCGGCCCGATGAACTCCCTGGAGTAATGCGCATTAGCGGGAACGAATCTCGACGGGACGGCGCCTGGGGCGCGCGAAAGGTGCGCGAAACTGGAGGAGGTGGGCCAGCCTCTTGACAGGAGCCCTTCCAGGCGAGCAACATTCGAGAAACATAGATGCTAATACGTATTAGCTCGGCGGCCCGAGAGGACTCCGACCGGTCGACGAACCCTGTCGTCTTACTGAGAGTTACCGCATGCCGCCGGCGGCCGGCGTGGAGCACCACGCACGGGACGGCGCCTCGCGTGCTGCCGCCGGACGCTCCCGCACGCCCGCCGCCGTCCGTCGAGAACAGCCAAGCGATCGATCCGACAGAACAGGAAGACGCATGACGCCACCACCCGCCTCGTCCCGACGCGCCGTCCTGGCAGCCGCCGGCGCCGGCCTGCTCGTCGCCGCCATGGCCGGCGCCGCGCCGGCCGCCGCCGACCCTGGCCTCGACTTCCCCCAGTTCACCTACGTGGGCACCGCGTTCGACAAGAGCAAGCTCGCCTACAACCCGACGAACGAGTTCATCTTCCCGAGCGTCATCCGGGCCGCCGACTACTTCCCCCACCCGCTCGGCACCTACTACCTCTACTACGCCCCACACGAGCGGCCCGGCGGGATCTCCCTCGCCTACTCCGACTCGATCGACGGTCCGTGGACCGAGTACGACGCCAACCCGCTGATCAGCAACACCTGGCTGCCGCACTACGCCACGGTCAGCCACATCTCCTCACCGCACGCGGTGTGGATCGAGGGCGAGCGCAAGCTGTTCCTCTACTTCCACGGCGAGAACTCCATCACCCGGTACGCGACCTCCGACGACGGCATCCACTTCAACTATGGCGGCACCGCGGTCAGCCGCAACGAGACCACCGGCGGAGAGACCTCCTACGCCCGGGTGTTCGAGCAGTCCGTGCCCCGCCTGGGGACGCGGTACCTGATGCTGTTCATGGACAATCCGACCGCGGCGCCGCCCGGACCGACCGGGCCGGTGTCCCGGCGGATCCGCTGGGCGGTCTCCAACGACGCACGGACCTGGACCATGCAACCCGAACCGATCGTGACCCCGCAGGGCATTGAAGGCCCGAACGCCTCGGGGCCGTTCTTTCTCCGCTGGAACGATCGCAATCTGGTGATCTACCACGCCGCCGACGGCAACATGCACGCGGTGGACGTCGGGGAGGACTTCGACCAGGAGATTCACCTCGGCATCGTGCACGACTCGATGTCCGCGGCACCCGACCTCGGCCGATCGGCCGCGCCGACGTTCTACTTCGACGGGCGTACCGCGCACATGTACTACGAGGCCGGCGGCCGGCTCACCGCGACCATCGGGCACGCCACCGCAACCCTGGCCAACCCATGGCCGGTCCGGCAGCTGGACTGCGCGGTGGACCGGCCGGTCCTGTGGCCGCCGAACCACGAGCTGATCGACGTCACCGTGGCCGTCGACCTGCGCGACGGGGTACTCGGCCCGAACGCGTTCACCCTGACCGGCGTGACCGGCGGCGACGCCACGGACGTCAGCGGCTTCACCACCGGCACGCCCGCCACAAGCGGCAAGCTGCGGGCCGAACGGGCCGGCAACGGCGGGGACCGCGTCTACCACCTGACCTACGCCGGCCACGACGAGATCGGACGACCGGTCGGCTGCACCGTCACCGTCACCGTCCCGCACGACGAGGGGCAGCCACCCGCGTGATCTTCAACCTACGGCTCCCTAACGGCGGGTAGGGGCGAGGAGACGGAGCAGCCGCGGGAACAGGATGTCCCCGCGGCTGCCTCGTCGATCGTCAGTCGTTCGTGGTGTCCCAGCCGTAGTCGGGCAGGTCGAAGAAGTCGTCGCCGTCGACCCGGTCGACGGTGCCGTCAGCGAGGCCACCGAGCAGCGACTCCACGCCGGTCTGCACGCTCTTCACGAGCATGCCGTGCTGCTTCTGGCCCAGGTCGTCCTGCTGGCCGCGGACCTCGAACAGCACCGTGCCGGTGCCGTTGAGGGCGAACGCCGAGCGGCCCTGACCCGCGTACTCCCGCGCGTCGGGGTGGAAGTACCGGCCCACGGCCGCGAGCTTGGACTGGTCGCCGTACTGCGCCTTCATGCCGTTGGCGACGGTGAGCGCGTAGCGGCGGGACTTGTCCTGGTCGAGCGCCGGCCACGCCGCCTTGTACTTGGCGCCGTCCTGCACCCCGAGCGGCGGGTAGTCGAGCGAGACGGAGATGAGGTTGCCGTCCTGCGTACCGCCGGTGAGCCGGTCGCACGGTCCCATGTGGTGCAGGTCGACGTACGCGTCGACCGCGCCCTTCTCCGCCCGCAGTCCGACGTAGACGTCGCGGATGGCGCGCGACTCGGGGGAGAGGAAGAACCCGGCGTCGGTGTCGCGGCCCGGCAGGTCGGCGGCGCGCGGCACGTAGTTGAGGTCGGGGTTGAAGTCGCGGTTGAGGTCGTAGCCGGGCAGGTCGATGCCGTCTCCGCTGAGCCGGTGGTACCAGGCGCGCGACGCCCCGGCCAGCTGCGGGAACTCCGCCAGCGTCTCGTCCCAGGACCGCACGTTCATCCGGCGGTTGAGCTCGCCACCGTCGGGGTTGACCATGGGCATCGCGACGAAGGTGATCTCGCTGAGGATCTTCCGGGTCTGCGCGTCACCGCTGCTGCCCAGGCGCTTGAGGATCGCGAGCAGCGCCTCCGTGCCGGTCCGCTCGTTGCCGTGGATCGCGCTGGTGACCAGCAGCACCTTGTCGCCGGTGCCCACCCGGGCCGCCCACAGCTCCCGGCCCTGCTGGGTGCGCCCGACCACGTCGACGTCCACCCGGCCGCCGCTGGTGCGCTCGATTTGCGCGAGCTGCTCGCCCACCTGCTGGTGGTTGCTCCAGCCCGACCAGGAGGGGCTGTCGGCGATCTTGCAGCTGCCCTGCCCCGGTCCCTCTGGAGCGGCGGCGGAGACGGGTGGGGCGGTGAGGATCGAACCGGCCAGCGCGGCCGTCACGGCGGCGGCCAGCGCGCTTCGGGATCGGAGGATCGTCGAGATCTTGTTTACCTGCACGCGTACTCCTCTCGTGGATCCACTGTCCACCGAGCGAGGCGCAGCTGAGCACCGGTGAGGCTCGGGGAGCGGACCACCTCTGCCTTTCGGCGATCTTGGCGTGCGCGCCCCCGCCGATGCAATGAAAAGATGCAACTTTGCCAATGAAAATCAAGGTTTCCTACAGACGGTGGAGCTCCGTCCATCTTTTTCCGACAGACGGCAGAAGCCCACGAACCCGCTGCCGTGCTCAAATGGGACTTTTGCCTCCAGTGTGCAGATCAACAACCGCCTCCGTGGACGACGGTGCCGGCGGCGATGGTGTGGGTGACGCGCGTCGGCCGGATAGGGTCGACTGCGTGTCCCGTCCGTCCGTCGTAACCTCCGCAGATTTGAAGCTCTGGGAAATCAGTGGCTGCTGACCTGGCATCCGGGCTGCGGTTCGCCGCCCAGCCGGTCGTCAGCGTCTTCGTGCCGGGTGCTCCGACCATGCCGCCGAACTTCGAGTTCGGCGGCACGGCGCCGGCCGAGGTGCAGACGTACCTGCTCGAACGGGATGACCCGGATTCCTTTCCGTACGCCTGGGTCACCGAATACGACCTGGTCTTCGACGAGCTGCCGGCCGACCTCGACGCGTACCTGGTTCACTGCCTGGGCGTCGCGTGCGCCGCGGGCGACAGCGTGGTATGGCTCGGATTCGAGGGATCGTTCCATTTTGACAACGTCCTCACCGATGCCATCGCGCCGCAGATCTACGGCGTGGGCGCGCCAGGCCGCGAACCGGTCGTAGCCCCGGATCTGGAAACCCTCAAGACGCCGGCATGGCGGTTGATAGTCCGTTCATTCGGGAGCAGGTTCCAGGGGTACTCGGCTGCTGGCGACCAAAGATCCTAGGCCTCATGCCGATTCGTAGACGACGGCGCCACCCGCGATCGTGTGGGTGACGCGCGCGTCGGCCGGTAGCCCTGCGCCGGCGGCGAACAGGTTGCGGTCGAGCACGGCCAGGTCCGCGCGCTTGCCGACCGCGATAGTGCCGCCGTCGGCGTCGTGGTTGACGTACGCCGAGCCAGCGGTGAACGCCGCGAGGGCGACCGACAGCGGCAGCGCCTGCTCCGGGAGGAACGGCGCGTTGTCGCGGTGCTCCGGGTCGATCCGGGTGACGGCGACCTCGATCTCCTCGAGCGGATTCGCCGTCGTCACCGACCAGTCGCTGCCCATGGCCAGGGTGGCGCCGGAGCGCAGCAGATCACCGAAGGGATATTGCAGGTCCGCCCGCTCCCGGCCGAGGAACGGCACCGTGAGTTCCTCCATCTGCGGTTCCATCTGCGCCCAGTAGGCCTGGCAGTTCGCGGTGACCCTCAACTGCCGGAAACGCGGCACGTCCTGCCGGTGGACGAGTTGCAGATGGGCGATGTGGTGCCGGTTGTCGCGGTGTCCGTTGGCCGTGCGGGCGGCCGCGACGGCGTCGAGGGCGTTGCGTACGGCGCGGTCGCCGATCGCGTGCAGGTGCACCTGGAAGTCGAGCCGGTCCAGTTCGGTCACCGCGGCGGCGAGCAGCTCGGCCTCGACGTACGCCAGGCCGTGGTTGTCGGTGTGGCCGCCGCAGCCGTCGCAGTACGGCTCGAGCAGCGCGCCGGTGTAGTTCTCCAGCACCCCGTCAGTCATGATCTTGACCGTGGTCGGGCGGAAGCTGCCACCCCTGGCGGACTCCCGCTGGGCGAGGAACTCGGGGATCTGGTCGAGGCCGCGGTGCCGGTCCCACCACAGGGCGCCGACGACCCGGGCCGCGAGCCGGCCGGACGCGGCGAGCGAGCGGTACGCCGCCAGGGTCCCCGGCGTCACCCAAGCGTCCTGCCATCCGGTGATGCCCAACGAGTGCAGGTGCTCCTGGGCGTTGAGGATGGCCTCCTCCCACTCCGCGCGCCCCGGCAGCGGCACGTGCCGGTCGTTGAAGCTGTACGCCGCGCCCTCGTGCAGTGTGCCGGTCGGCTCACCGGTGACCGGGTCGCGTTCGATCCGCCCGTCATCGGGGTCCGGGGTGTCCCTGGTGATGCCGGCGATCTTGAGGGCTGTGGAGTTGACCCAGGCGCCGTGCACGTCCCGGTTGAACAGGAAGACCGGGCGGTCCGGCACGATCTCGTCCAGGTCTTCCTTGCGCGGGGTGCCGCCGGGGAAGTGCTCCATCGCCCAGCCGCCCCCGATGATCCAGGGCTGGTCGGGGTTGTCGGCCGCGTAGCGCGCGATCCGGTCCAGGTACGCGTGCCGGCCGGCGAGGTCGTTGAGCCAGACCCGGAGCCGGTTGCGCCCGGCGAAGGGCGCGTGGATGTGGGCGTCCTGGAAGCCCGGCAGCACCATGCCGCCCGCCGCCTCGACCACCCTGGTCCGCGGGCCGACGAGCTCGGACACGGGCTCGGAGCCGACCGCGACGATCCGGTCACCGCGTACGGCGACGGCGTCGGACCAGCTGCGGGCGGCGTCGACGGTGTAGACGTCGGCGCCGGTGATGACCAGGTCGGCGTACTCGGTCACGGTGCCTTCCCCCTTCCGGCTCCACCGCACGGCCGCCCGCTGGCGCGTCAGCCGGGAGCTGATCCGGGCCGGCGGCTGTTGGCCCAGGATCGAAGCACATACCGAAACGCTTCGGCAATGATCGGTGCCGGCTCGGCGCCCTGGGGGGCCACGAACATCGAGCATCGAAAATGACGATGCTCACCCTGCAAAGCATTCGGGCTGTTCATGCTGGCTGATCCCGGATAGGGTCCCGCCAGTCGTCTCAGCCAGGAGGTTTCCGATGGTCAGCAAGCGTGCGCTGCGCATCGTCGTCGGTCTCGCCACACTCTCGCTCGCCGTCACCGGCTGCGGACGCTCGACCAGCGGTCAGACCCCGCAGGGCGCCGGCGGCGCCTCGGTCGCCGCCGACGCCAAGGCCGCCGATCTGGTCCCCGCAGCCGTCAAGGAGAAGGGCGTCCTCCGGGTCGCCACCGCCGAGGGCTACCCGCCGATGGAGATGTACAAGGACGGGACCCAGGAACTCACCGGCGTCGACCCGGACCTGGCCGCGGCGATCGCCGGGCGGCTCGGCCTCAAACTGGAGATGACCAACGCCAGCTTCCCCGGCCTGATCCCCGGCCTGCAGGCCGACCGCTGGGACCTGGCAATGTCCTCGATGAGCGACACCGAGGAACGCCGCAAGGCTGTCGACTTCGTCGACTACTTCCAGGCCGGCGGCTCGATCATGGTGGCCAAGGGCAACCCGGCCGGGGTGAAGGACCTGGCGGACCTGTGCGGCCGGGCCGTCGTGCTCGCCAAGGGCAGCTCCAACCTCGCCATCGGCGAGAAGCAGAACACCTCGTGCGCCAAGAAGATGACCATCTCGCAGAGCGAGGACGCCCCGACCGGCCTGCTGCAGATCGACGCCGGACGCGCCGTGGCCACCATCGTCGACTACCCGGTGGCCAAGATGCTGGCCCAGCAGAGCGGCAAGTACGACGTCCTGGAGGCCCAGTACGAGGCCGGCCCGTGGGGCATCGCGATCGACAAGAAGGACAGCCAGCTGCGCGACGCCGTGCACAAGGCGCTCCAGGAGCTGATCGACTCGGGCGACTACACCAAGCTCCTCGAGAAGTGGGGCGTGCAGGGCAGCGCCGTCAAGGCCGCGACGGTCAACGACCAGAAGTGAGCACACCGGTGGACGCGACCGCCGCAGGCCCAGGCCAGGCCACGCCCGCCGGCCCGGAGACGCCGGAGGCGAACCGGATCAGTCACCCGCTGCGGCCCGGGCGCTGGTTGGCCGCCGGGGTGACCGTCCTGGTCCTGGTCTGGCTGGCCTGGACCATCGCGGTCAACCCGAACCTGCACTGGGACATCGTCGTCAAGTACCAGCTCGACCGGGTCATCCTGGACGGGCTCTGGGTCACCATCCAGCTCACCGTCTCCGCCATGGCGATCGGCGTGGCGCTCGGCGTCATCGTCGCGCTGATGCAGGTCTCCGACAGCCGCATCCTGCGCACCGGCGCCATGGCCTACGTCTGGTTCTTCCGCGGCACGCCCCTGCTGGTGCAGCTGATCTTCTGGTTCAACATCGCGCTGATCTTCCCCGAGATCGGGCTGGGTGTGCCGTTCGGCGGCCCGAAGCTGGTGACCTGGGAGACCAACACGCTGGTCACCGGCTTCGTGGCGGCGCTGCTCGGGCTGAGCATCAACGAGGGCGCCTACATGAGCGAGATCGTCCGAGCCGGCCTGCGCGCGGTCGATCCCGGCCAGCAGGAGGCCGCCGCGGCGTTGGGCATGTCCCGCATGAAGATCATGAAGCGGGTCGTGCTGCCCCAGGCGATGCGGATCATCGTCCCGCCGACCGGCAACCAGTTCATCTCCATGCTGAAGACCACCTCGCTCGTCTCGGTCATCGCCGGCGCCGACCTGCTCACCGTCGCCCAACGGCTCTACCTGACCAACTTCGAGGTGATCGCCCTGCTGATCGTCGCGTCCATCTGGTACCTGGTGCTGACCACCGTCGCCAGCATCGGCCAGTACTTCCTGGAACGCCGGTTCAGCCGCGGCTTCGGCGCCACCACCCCGGGCACCCTGCGGGGACGGATCGCCCGTAACCTGCGCCCCACGGGGAGCGCGCGATGACCCCGCCGATGGTGCAGTGCCGGTCACTGCGCAAGAGCTTCGGCCGCCTGGAGGTGCTGCGCGGCATCGACCTGACCATCGAACGCGGCCGGGTGGTCTGCGTGGTCGGGCCGTCCGGCTCCGGCAAGTCCACCCTGCTGCGCTGCCTCAACCACCTCGAGGAACCGCAGGCGGGCCGGATCTACGTCGACGGCGAACTGATCGGGTACTCCGAGCGCGGCGGTCGGCTGCGGCCGCTGCCGGACGTGCGACTGCGCCGGCAGCGCGAGTCGATCGGCATGGTCTTCCAGCGCTTCCACCTGTTTCCGCACCGCACCGCCCTGGAGAACGTGATGGAGGGCCTGGTCGCGGTCAAGGGCGTCCCGTCGGCCGACGCCCGACGGCGCGCCGCCGACCTGCTCGACCGGGTCGGGCTGGCCGACCGCGCCCACCACTACCCGGCCCAGCTCTCCGGCGGGCAGCAGCAGCGGGTGGCCATCGCCCGCTCGCTGGCCATGTCGCCGAAGCTGATGCTCTTCGACGAGCCGACCTCGGCGCTCGACCCGGAACTGGTCGGCGAGGTGCTGGAGGTGATGAAAGACCTCGCGGCCAGCGGCATGACCATGATCGTGGTGACCCACGAGATGGGCTTCGCCCGCGAGGTCGGCGATCACCTCATCTTCATGGACGAGGGTCTGATCGTCGAACAGGGGCCACCCCGCGAGGTGCTCGCCGCGCCGCGCCACGACCGTACCCGCGCCTTCCTGTCGAAGGTGCTCTGATGGCGCGGCTCGACCTGCTGATCACCGGCGCCACCCTGATCGACGGCACCGGCTCGCTGGGCCGACCCGCCGACGTGGGCGCGCGGGACGGGCGGATCGTGCTGCTGCCACCGGGCAGCCGCGCCACCGCCGCCGAGGTGGTCGACGCGACCGGGCTGGTCGTCACGCCGGGCTTCATCGACGTGCACACCCACTCCGACCTGCTCGCCGGCGACGACCAGCAGCGCGAGGTGCTGCGGCAGGCGCCGCTGCGCCAGGGCGTCACCACCGAGATCTGCGGCAACTGCGGGATCAGCCCCTTCCCGATCCCGCCCGACCGCGACGGGCCCGTGCGGGAGCTGATCGCCGCGACCTTCGGCCCGCCCGCCTCGGCGTACGCGTCGTTCGCCGAGTTCGCCCGCGCGCAGGGCGTGGCCCGGCGCAACCATCTCGCCGCCCTCGTCGGGCACGGCACGCTGCGCGCCGCGGTGGTCGGCTTCGCCCAGCGGCACGCTACGCCCGAGGAAACCCGGCGGATGTGCGAGCTGCTCGACGAGGCGCTCGCCGCGGGCGCGGCCGGCCTGTCCACCGGTCTGATCTACTCCCCGGGCGTCAACGCCAGCACCGACGAGGTCATCGCCCTGGCCCGGGTGGCTGCCGCGCACGGCAAGCCGTACGTGACACACCTGCGTGACGAGATGTCCCAGGTCGAGTCCGCCCTCGAGGAAGCGATCGAGATCGCCACCGCCGCCGGGTCGGCGCTGCAGGTCTCGCACCACAAGACGGCAGGGCGGCGCGCCTGGGGGGCCACCGTCCGCACCCTCGCCCGACTGGAGCGGGCCCGCACCGAGGGGCTGGACGTCACCTGCGACGTCTACCCCTACACCGCCGGCAGTACCGCCCTGCACGCGATGCTGCCGCCGTGGCTGATCGCCGACGGGGTACCGGCGATGCTCGCCGCCGCAGCCGAGCCGGCGGTCCGCGACCGGATCCGCCACGATCTGGTCGCCGGGGTGCCCGGCTGGGAGAACACCGTCGGCAACGGCGGCTGGGACCTGATCCGCGTCGCGTCCGCCCCGAACAACCCCGACACCCAGGGCCAGACCATCGCCGACCTGGCCGCCGCGCACGGCGTCGACCCGGTCGACTACGCCTGCGACCTGCTCGCCGCCGAACGCGGCGACGTCACCATCCTCAGCCACTCCATGCACGAGGACGACGTACGCCGGGTGCTGGCCAGCCCGCTGACCATGCTGTGCTCCGACGGCGTACCGAAGGGGGGCCGGCCCCACCCACGGTGGGCGGGCAGCTTCGCCCGCGTGCTCGGCCACTACGTGCGCGACGTGGGACTGCTGGAGCTGGCCGAGGCGGTGCACAAGATGACGGCAATGCCCGCCCGCCGCTTCGGCCTGCCGGACCGCGGGCTGCTCGCCAACGGGTACACCGCGGACCTGGTGGTCCTCGACCCGCAGCGGATCGCCGACGGCGCCACCTACGACGAGCCGCTGGCGCCGCCGCACGGGGTGCGGTGCGTGGTGGTCGGCGGGCAGGTCGTCGTGGACGGCGATACGGTCACCGACGCCCGACCGGGCCGGGTGCTGGCCGTACCGGATCGAGCTGGGCTGGGGCGGCCGTGAGCGCGGCCGGCGGCGGCCCGGCGGTGCGGGTCGGTGCGATGGTGCGGCGGCTGGACGACGGCCACACCCTCTCGGCCGAGCCCGACCTGGTCCTGCCGCTGGCCAGCGTCGGCAAGGTGCTGCTCCTCGGCGAGGTGGCCCGGCGGCTCGCCGACGGCACCCTCAGCCCGACCCAGCCCGTCGAGCTGCGCGACGACGACCGGGAAGTCGGCGGCACCGGCCTGATCGGCCAGCTGTCACCCCAACACTGGACGGTCGCCGACCTGGCCACGGCAGTCGCCGCCGTCAGCGACAACGCCGCCACCAACGCCCTGCTCCGGCTGGTGACGCTGGACGCCGTGCGGCAGCTGGCCCACCGCGCTGGGCTACGGCACACCACCATGCACGACCGGATCCGCCCCGAGCGCGGTCCGGACGTACCGGAGACCTTCGCCAGCGGCACCGCCCGCGAGCTCTGCGCCTTCCTCACCGACGTGGCGGCAGGGACCTGGCAGGGCCCGCAGGCGTGTCGGCTGCTGCGCGGCTGGCTCGCCGGGAACACCGACCGCACGATGGTCGCCGACTCGATCGGCCACGACCCGTGGTCGAGCGACGGGGTCCGGGTGGAGAACAAGACCGGCACCGACACCGGCGTACGCGCCGACACCGGCATCGTGGCCGGCCGGCATACTGTCATCTACGCCGTGATCGCCGCGTTCGAGCCCGGGGCCGAACGGGCCGCCATGGCCGAACTACGGCGCTGGGGCACGGCCGTCGACCGGCTCGCCGGGCCCCACCGCCCCGACAGCTCCTGACTCAGCTCCACCGCCGCGTCGGTCAACCGCTCGACGAACCTGCCGACCACCGGATTGGGGTTGCCGGGGCGCAACGCCACCCCGATCTCCCGATGCAGGCTGGCGTGGGCGAGCTGCCGCACCGCCACCGCACCCGGGTTACGCAGCCCCAGCGACGGCACCAGCGCCACCCCGACCCCGGCCCGCACCAGGCCCAGCACCACCTCGTAGTGGTCGCTGCGGCACCGGATCCGCGGCGCGAACCCCTCGGCCCGCGCCGCCAGCTCCAGCACCGACACCTCACCCTGCACGCCCAGGGTGGTGATCCACGGCTCGGCCGCAAGGTCGCCCAGCTGCAGCCGCCGCCGGCCGGCGAGCGGATGCTCGGCCGGGAGCACCACCAGCTGCGGGTCCACCATCAGCGGCTCGACCCTCGCGTACGGCAACTCCTGGGCCGGACTCAGCGGATGGTCGAAGACCACCACCAGGTCCAGCTCGCCCTGCTGCAGGCGGGGCAGCAGCTCGTGCGGCTGACCCAGGATCAGCGCCAGCTCCACCTGCGGATGGTCCCGGGTGAAGCTCGACAGCGCGCGCGGCAGCAGCTCCGTGCCGGCGGTGGCGAAGAACCCGATCCGCAGCAGTCCCCGGCGGCCCGCACCGTGCGCGGACAGCTCGTCGCGGGCCGCCGACATCAGATCGGCGATCTGCTGCGCGTAGTCCGCCAGGCGCTGGCCCGCGACGGTGAGCCGCAGGCTCCGCGGCCCCCGGTCCACCAGCGCCACCCCGGCCTCCTGTTCCAGGGTGGCGAGCTGGTGGGAGACCGCGGACGGGCTCAGCCCCAGCTGCTCGGCCGCGGCGACGATCGTGCCGTGCCGCGCGATCTCGAGGACGACCTGCAGGCGTGCGGTGTTGAACATCGGCGGCTGCCTTCCCTGGTCAAAGGCGGTGGGGTCGGCTGGACCTCCGCCCGGCCCACACTCTCGCACGCCCGCCCGCGTCGGCTCCGCGCTGCCTACCGTGGCCTGGGCACCGGTCCCGACCGTGCTGACGTCGCCGGTCCCGTCGCGCGGCCGATCAGTCGAGGCAGAACTCGTTGCCCTCCGGGTCGGCCATCACGATGTGACCGGCGCCGAGCGGGGGAGCGGGCTCGTGGCGCCCGAGCCGGGTGGCGCCGCGGGAGACCAGCCGCTCGGCCTCCGCCTCCAGGGCCGCCATCCGCGCCTCGGCCTCGAGCCCGGGCGCGGCTCGCACATCGAGGTGCACGCGGTTCTTGACCTGCTTGCGCTCCGGCACCCGCTGGAAGAACAGCCGCGGTCCGGCGCCCTCGGGGTCGACCACCGCCGAGGCGTCGTTGCGGCGCTCGGGTGGCACGCCCATCGCCTCCAGGGCCTGCTCCCACGACTCGAAGCCCTTGGGCGGGTCCTGCACCCGGTAGCCGAGGGCGTCGGCCCAGAACGCCGCCAACCCGGCCGGGTCGGCGCAGTCAAAAGTGATCTGTACGTCGCGGGCCATCTCAGTTCGCCTCTCGTCGGGTCTCTTCGTGAGTGTGCTGGTAGAGGTCGCGGAGCAGGCACACCTCGGCCAGATGGTGGATCAGCTCGCGGTTGATGTGCAGCACCAGCGCTGCCAGGGGACGCCCGGCGTACGGGCCCTCCGCCTCCCCGCACGGGCGGGCGAGGCCGGCTTCGCCGAGGGACTCGACCCCGGCCAACCACGTGGCGTACTCCGCGTCGAGCTGGGCCAGCGCCGCGGTCGCGGTCGTGGCGTACTCGAACGACTGGTAGTCGGTGGGCACGCGACCGAAGTGCGCGGCGTTACGTACCGCGAGCACGCCGACGATCACGTGCCCGAGCCGCCAGGCGATTGTCGTGAACGGTGGAGGGTCGGGCTGCGGCATCGCGAAGTCGATGGTCATCGCGCCGGACCCGGCCTGCACCGGTGCGATGCCGGTGCCGCGCGGGCGCACGCTCCAACAGCCGGGCGCCGGCTCCCAGAAGTACTCGTCGTCGGTGAGTCCGTCGAGGCGCTCGCGCAGTTGGGTGGTCCAGTGCCAGGCGAGCTGGTCCCGGAGCAGGGCGTTCCAGGTCTGGTCGGTCATGGTGCCAGCCTCACGCAGATAGCGGACAGGATCGTTCCGTGATCCGTGGGACGATGAGTGCGTGACCGTGGAAGCGACGACCGAGCGGGTGCTGCGGCTGCTGGCGCTGCTGCAGCGGCGGCCGTCCTGGACCGCCGCCGAACTCGCCGCCGAGCTGGGGGTCACCGACCGGTCGGTGCGCCGCGACGTGGAGCGGCTGCGCGCGCTCGGCTACCCCGTGCACGCGACGGCGGGCGTCGGCGGCGGCTACCAGCTCGGCGCGGGCACCCGGCTGCCACCGCTGCTCCTCGACGACGAGGAGGCGACCGCGACGGCGGTGTCCCTGCGGCTGGCGGCCGGTGGCACGGTCGCCGGCGCGGGCGAGGCAGCGCTGCGGGCGCTCGCAAAGCTCGACCAGGTGATGCCGCCCCGGCTGCGCGCCGAGGTGCGGGCCGTGCACGCCGCCACCGAGACGCTGGTCGACCCCGGGGTCGAGATCGACGCGGAGCTCCTGGTGACGCTCGCGCGGGCCTGCCGCGACGCCGTGCGGGTGCGGTTCCGGTACGCCGGCCGCGACGGCGGGGACCGCGAGCGCACGGTCGAACCGGTGCGGATGGTCACCACCGGCCGCCGCTGGTACCTGATGGCCTGGGACGTCGACCGAGACGACTGGCGCACCTTCCGGCTGGACCGGATGCGCGAGGTGGTGGCGACGACCTGGCGCTTCCGGGCGAGGGAGCACCCCGACCCGGTCGCCTACGTGCGGCGGTCGGTGACCGAGGCGCCGTACCGGTATCTCGCCCGGGTGCGGGTGCACGCCCGGCCCGACCGGGTGCGGGAGCTGATGCCACCCCAGGTGGGGCGCGTGGAGGACGACCGCGACGGGTGGTGCGTGCTCGTCGTCGGCGGCGACAACCTGGACTGGCTCGCCGTGCGGGTCGCCGGGCTGGGCTTCGAGGCGGAGGTGCTGGAGCCTCCGGAGCTGCGGGAAGCGGCCGCCCGGCTCGCCCGCCGCCTCGTGGCGATGGCCGGGATAAGTCGATGAGCCGCTGTCCGCTGCCGGATCGCAGCCAGTACCGGTAGCCCAAGCCGGCAGCGGAGGAGGCGGATGCCCGCGCACCCACCTCCTCCGGCGTACGAGCGACGCGCCCGCCCGGTTGGTCAGCGGCTGAGCCGCTGGTAGCGGCGGACGGCCAGCGGCGCGACCAGCACGATGAGCAGCAGCGGCCAGCCGAGCGCCAACGGCAGCGGATGCTGCGCCGCCCACGACTCGCCGCCGATGCCCGGGTTGCCGAACAGCTCCCGCGCGGCCGCGACGGTGGCGGACAGCGGATTCCACGCGGCCACCGCACCCAGCCACTGCGGCAGCAGGTCCGGGGCGACGAAGACGTTGGACAGGGCGGTGAGCGGGAAGGCCAGCGGGAACACGATCACCGCGACCGTGTCCGGGTTCGGCACGAGCAGGCCGAACAGGATGCCCACCCAGGTGAGCGCGAGCCGCAGCAGCAGGATCAGGCCCGCCGCCGCCAGCGCGTCGCCCACCCCGTTGCGCCACCGCCAACCCACGAGCAGGCCGCAGACCACCAGCGTGGCCAGCTCCAGCACGGCCCGAGCGAGATCGGCGCAGGCCCGCCCGGTGAGCAGCGCGGACCGGGCCATCGGCATGGACCGGAACCGGTCGACCACGCCACGGCTGGCGTCGACGGCGACCGCCGACGCGGTGGCGCCGAGGCCGTAGAGCATCGTCATCACGAACACGCCGGGCAGCAGGAACTCCCGGTAGTTGCCGTTGCCGGGCACCGCCATGCCGCTGCCGAACACGTAGCCGAAGACGAGCACGAACATGATCGGCAGGCTGAAATAGAGGATGATCTCCTCGGGCGACCGGACCACGTGCCGCATGTTCCGCCCGGCCATCACCCAACCGTCGGCCACCGCCCAGCCGAGCCGGGCCAGCGGACCGGCGGGCGACCGCACCTCGGTGGGTTCCGCACCGCGCCGTGAGTCGACTGCCGTGCTCACACCGCCACCTCCTCGCGGGTACCGGCCGACCGGTGCCCGGTGAGCCGTAGGAACGCCTCGTCCAGGGTGGGCCCGCGCAGGACGACGTCCTCGACCGCCACCCCGTGCTCCTGCAGTGCCCGCATGACGTCGGCGAGCGCGCCGATCCGGTCCACGACGGGCGTGCTGAGCTGCCGGATCTCCACGTCCACGGACACCGGCCCGCCGGTGATCCGTTCGACGACGCCGGCGGCGGCCGGCAACTGCGCGGCGTGCCGGACCACCAGCTCGATCCGGTCCTCGCCGATCCGGGCCTTCAGCTCGGCCGAGGTGCCCTCGGCCACCACCCGGCCGGCGTCCACCACCGAGATCCGGTCGGCCAGCTGGTCCGCCTCCTCCAGGTACTGCGTGGTGAGCAGCACCGTGGTGCCGTCGGCGACGAGCGACCGGACCGCCTCCCACAGGCCGTTTCGGCTGCGCGGGTCCAGCCCGGTGGTGGGCTCATCCAGGAACAGCACCCGCGGCGTGGTGATCAGGCTGGCGGCGAGGTCGAGCCGCCGGCGCATCCCACCGGAGTACGCCCCGGCCGAACGGTCCGCGGCGTCGGCGAGCCCGAACTGGTCGAGCAGCTCGTCGGCCCGGCGCCGGGCCACCCGCGCCGGCAGGTGCCGCAGCCGGCCGAACAGGATCAGGTTCTGCCGCCCGCTGAGGATCTCGTCGACCGCGGCGTACTGCCCGGTCAACCCGATCAGCGCGCGGACCCGATCGGGGTGCCGGGCCACGTCGTACCCGGCGACCCGCGCGTGCCCGGCGTCGAAGCGCAGCAGGGTGGCCAGGATCCGCACCGCGGTGGTCTTGCCCGCGCCGTTCGGGCCGAGCAGTCCGCATACCGTGCCGGCCGGCACAGTCAGGTCGAACCCATCGAGCGCCGGCGTGCCGCCGTACGACTTGCGCAGCCCCTCGGCGACGACGGCTGATGTTTCGTAGGTCATGCCGGCAGCCTGGCCGGCCGCGCTGACCGGCCGCGCACCGTCCGCTGACGGCGGCTGTGCCCGCCGTCAGCGCCCGTCCAACAGCGCGAGCGCCCGCTCCCGGCCCAGCCCGGCGCCCCGGGCGAAGGCCCGCTCGAACGTCCCGTCCCCGAGCTCCGCCCGGGCGGCCGCCGCCACCGGCGCGGCCTGCGCCGCCTCGCCGGCGCCGGTACCGCGCAGCAGCGCCGACACCGACCCGAGCAACAGCGCCGCCCGCTCGGCCTCACCGCGCCGCAGCACCGGCCCGACCAGGCCCTCCACCGCGGCGCCGACGGTCGGCACGTCCCACACCCCGAGGGTCGCGCCCAGCACCTCCCGGTAGCGGGCGCGGGCCGTCGGTGCGTCCCCGACCGCGTCGGCAATCTGTCCGAGCGCGACCAACGCCGCCAGCCGCACCACCTCGGCGCCGAACCAGCCGGCCGGGCACTCCGCCACCGCCTGCTCGCACAGCTGCCGGGCCCGGTCCAGGTCACCGCTCCGCCGGGCGATCTCGCCGAGCCCGTAGTGGGCCGCTGCGACCAACTCCGGCGCCCCGGCCGGTTGCGCGACCTCCACCACCCGGTGGTAGTCGGTGCCCGCCCCGTCCAGGTCACCGACCCCGAGCCGCCCGTCCGCCCGGGTACGCAGCAACTCGGCCATGTCGAGCGCCGAGCCGAGCTCGCGCGCCAACCGCAGCGCCTCCGCCATCGGTTCGGCGGCCGCCGCGGAATCCCCGACCCGGTAGGCACCCTCGGCGAGCGTGCTCAGGACCAGGATCATGCCCCACCGTTCGCCGATCGCGCGGAAACCGTCGAGGGCCACCGCCAGCTCCGCGCGGGCCTCGTCGTACCGGCCGTTGAGCAGCCACAACATGGCCCGCCCGAGCGACCCCAGGGCCTGACTCCACGGGTCACCACCGAGCAACCCGTCCCGCCGCTGCGTGAGCAGCGACATCCGCTCCTGTGACGGGGGACCGGCGGTCATCCCGGACAGGTAGAGCAGGAACGGGTACGCGGGCGGCCGGCCCAGACCCCAGAGGATGTCGCTGGCCGTCAACGGGTCCGCGCTGCCGCAGCCGCTCACCGCGGCGACCAGCAGGCAGAGCGCGTACTCCTCGGCGAGCCCCGGTGGCGGGGCGCCGAGCCGGTCGACGAGCCGCCCGGCCAGCGCGGCGCCCTCGGCCCGCAGGCCCCGCAGCCACCAGTAGAACGACAGGGCGGCGACCAGCCGCAACGCGACGGC
The DNA here is from genome assembly GCF_040642675.1 of Micromonospora sp. NPDC047738. Lineage (NCBI taxonomy): Bacteria > Bacillati > Actinomycetota > Actinomycetes > Micromonosporales > Micromonosporaceae > Micromonospora > Micromonospora sp. NPDC047738. The sequence goes on along the minus strand of NZ_JBEYSO010000012.1, from coordinate 154,532 downwards.
AATGTCGTCGCCCGCCACCGCCCGGCGCAGGGCGGCGAGCAGGTCGTCCCGGTCGGCGTCCAGCCGCCGCAGCCAGTCCAGCTGCGCCGCGCCCCGCAACCCGACGTCGCCCGCCCGAGCGAGGTCGAGAAAATACGCCGCGTGCGCGTGGCGCAGCCGCTCGACCTCGCCCGCCTCGGCGAGCCGCTCGGCCGCGAACGCGCGCACCGTCTCCAACATGCGGAAACGCCCGTCGGTCGCGTCCACCAGCGACTTCTCCACCAGGCTCGTCAGCACGTCGAGCACGTCCGCGTCCACCGGCGCGCAGACCCGCTCGATGGCCGCCAGGTCGGCGCTGCCGGCGAACACGCTCAGCCGGCGCGCCAGCCGCCGCTCCGGCTCGCCCAGCAGATCCCAGCTCCAGCGCACCACCGCCCGCAACGTCTGGTGCCGCGGCTCGGCCACCCGGCTGCCCCGGTTCAGCAGCCGGAACCGGTCGTCCAGCCGGGCCGCCACCTCCGCCGCCGGCAGCGCCCGCAACCGCGCCGCGGCCAGCTCGATCGCCAGCGGCAAACCGTCGAGGGTACGGCAGATCCGCAGCACCGCCGCCACCGTGCTCGCGTCCACCGCGAACCCCGGCGCCACGTCGGCGGCGCGGTCCGCGAACAGCCGCACCGCGGCGTACTCCCGGGCCAACTCGGACGGGACACTGCCGGACGGCACCGGCAGCCCGACCACCGGGCAGAGCGCCTCACCGGTCACACCGAGCGGTTCCCGGCTGGTGGCCAGGACGCGGACCATCGGGGCGGCCCGCAGCAGCCGTGCGGTGAGCCGAGCCGCGTCGGCCACCACATGCTCGCAGTTGTCGAGCAGGAGCAGCAGCCGGCGGTCGGCGAGCGCCGCGACTAGCCGGTCGGTGACGTCGCGGGGCCCGCCCGGCACGCGCAGCGCGGCGTCGCGCAGGTCGAGCGCGGCCAGCACCGCCGGGGCGACCTCCGCACCGGCCGGCACCGCGGCCAACTCGACCAGGCACACCTCGCCGCCGTGCCGTGCGGCGGCCTCAAGACCCAACCGGGTCTTCCCCACGCCGCCCGGGCCGTGCAGCGTGACCAGCCGAGCCTCGCCGAGCAGCTTGCCGAGGCGGCGCAGTTCCTCCTCCCGGCCCACGAAGCTGCTCAACTGACCGGGCAGCGACGGCAGCCGGGGCGGGGCCACCTCGGCGCGGGGTTCGACCTCGTCGCGCAGCAGAGCCGCGTGCAACGCGACCAGCTCGGCGGACGGGTCGGAGCCCAGTTCGTCGGCGAGCACCCGACGAAGATCCGCGAAGGCGGTGAGCGCCTCGGCCCGGCGGCCGTCGGCGTGCAGCACGCGCATCAGCTGGCCGTGCAGCCGCTCCCGCAACGGGTGCGCGGCCACCAGCTCCCGCAGCTCGGCCACCAGTGTCCCGACGGCAGACGATCCGGGCCCCGCCAACCGCAGCTCCGCTTCGATCCGGTCCTCCGTCGCGGCCAGCCGGCGATCCCGCAGCCGCGCCGCCTGCGCCGCGGCGAACGGCGCCTCCAGCACATCCGCCAGCGGTTCCCCGCGCCACAACGCGAGCGCCTCGCGCAGCAGGTCGGCGGCTCGGCGCGGATCACCGCCGCCGAGCGCGGCCCGCCCCGCGTCGGCCAGGCGGACGAACCGGTGCACGTCGACGTCCTCCGGGTCGACCGCCAGCCGGTAGCCCGCCGGGTGGAACTCGACCGGATCGACCGGCCCGGTCGACAGCACCTGGCGCAGCCGGGACACCTGCGACTGCAGCGCGTTCGCCACGCCGGCCGGCGGGTCGGCGCCGTAGAGGCCGTCGATCAGCCGCCCCCGCGGCACCACCCGCCCGCCGTCGAGCAGCAACAGCACCAGCAGCGCACGCAGCCGCGGCCCGCCGACGGTCAGCCGGCGACCGTCGGCGGTATATACCTCGGTCGCGCCCAGGATGCCGAACCGCACGGCGTCGATTGTCGCTCAGGCGTTCCTGGCCGACGACGGTCACCGCCCACCGGTTCGGGTTCACCTGCGAAATGCGCAGGTGCGTCGAGCGCGGCCCCGATCGACTCCGTCCAATAGCATGGCGCGCATGGTCGCAACCTGGTGGCCGCGCCGCCCCTACCGGCGTCCCCGCCGAGCCGGCCCCTGCCACCACCGTCCCACCGACCCGAGAGTCGCTCGATGACGGACCCCGTCGCCGGCTTTTCCCGCCCAGCCGGATGGTGGCTGCGCATCGTGTTCGGAGTCATCGGGCTGGCCTCCCTCGTCCTCGGCTACATCGGCTTCGAGCGCCTGCTCGCGGTACGGCCGGAGACCGCCCACGACCCGTACGACGTGCTCTACTACGACCTGCAACTCTTCGTCCTCAGCGCCGAGCCCTTCCAGAACGCCGGCCCCTACCCCTGGCAGCTGCAGGTCGCCCGGTTCACCGCCCCGCTGTTCACCCTCCTCGCCGTGGCCGAGACCGGCCGGCTGCTGCTGGCCGCCGAGATCCGCCGCCTGCGCGCCCGACGAGCCCGCGATCACGTCCTGGTCTGCGGCGACTCCCAGTTCGCCCACATGCTCGCCGACCGGCTCTTCGCCGACGGCGAACGCGTGGTCGTGGTGCGCTCCGAACCGTTCGGACCGCTGGAATACCGCCGGCGCCGCTATCTCGGCGTCGTCGGCGACCCGACCAGCCCGGAAGTGCTGCGCGGCGCGGGGCTACCCCTGGCCCACACCATCTACGCCTGCACCGACGACGCCGACCGCAACCACGCGATCGCCAACACCGCCAGCCGACTCGTCCAGGACCGGCGACAGCCACCTCGGGTCTACGTGCAGGTCCACGACCCCGAGATGTGCCTGTCCCTGCAGGCCCGACGACTCGGCGCCGCCGGATCCAGCCGACTACGGCTGGACTACTTCCACGTCGACGACGTTGCCGCCCGCGCGCTGCACCGCCACCACCCACTGCCACCCGCGACCGGCCGACCGACGAGGGTCCTCATCGCCGGCACCGGCGCCTTCCGCCGAGCCCTCCTGGTGGAAACCGCCCGGCACTGGCGAGCCCGCCGCGCCGACACCCCTCCCGGTCACCTCGTCACACCCCTGCGGGTGGACCTCGTCGCCCCGGACGCCAGCACCGAACTGGCCCTCGCGGCGTCCCGCTACCCGTTCCTGACCACCGTCTGCCAGCTCGCCGCGTACAACCTGGACCTCGACCGCCTCGTCGAGCTCGCCCCGCTCGAACGCGACCACTACGACCGCATCTACATCTGCGCCCCGGAGGAGACCAGCGGCCTGCAGTTCGTGCTGGACACGCCCGCCCTGTGGCAGGGCGCGGAGAGTTCCGTGTTCGTACCGGTCTATCGGCAGGCTGCGCTCGCCGCCGCCTTCCACGGCGACTCCCGCCACGACCTCCTCGACGAGGTGCACGGCAAGCTCCGCCTCTACCCGGTGCTGACCCGCGCCTGCGACGCCCGACTGATCGCCGAGGACCTCACCGAACGGCTGGCCCGGCTGATCCACGACCGCTACCTGCAAGCCCAGCAGCGCGCCGGAGTACGCCCGGGCGACGTGCCGGCGATGGTGGACTGGTCACGACTGCCCGAGTCACTGCGGCGAGCCAACCGGGCCCACGTCCAGGACATCGCCGCCAAGCTGTTGAACCTCGGCTGCGTCGTGGCACCCCGGCACGGCAGCACCGGCGACGCCTCCGCCGCCGGGCTGGCCATCGACGACCGGATCGAGGAACTCGCCCGCCTCGAGCACGAACGGTGGTGCCGGGAACGACGAGGAGAAGGCTGGACGTACGGCGAACCCCGCGACGACGCCCGGCGGCGGCACCCGGCGCTGCGGCCGTGGGACGAGCTGACTCCCGAGGTCCAGGAGCAGAACCGCGAGGAGATCCGGGCGCTGCCCGACGTGCTGTCCGACAACGGGTTCGAGCTGATCCGGCTGGCACCCGCGGTGCCCGCGCAGCGGAGGGGACCGGAGAATGTCGACTGATTCCGTACCGGTGCGTGTCGGCATCACCGGGCACATCAACCTGACCCGCGCCACCGAGGGTCTCGTCGCCGACGCGCTCCGCGTCGAGCTGCGCCGGATCAGTGACCGGCCGGTGCACGGTGTCACCTGCCTGGCGGCCGGCGCCGATCAGGTCTTCGCGCGCACGATTCTGGCCACCGGCGGCACGTACGAGGTGATCCTGCCGGCGCGGGACTACCGGACCGCCGTGATCGACCCCGGGAACCGGGTCGCCTTCGACGAGCTGCTGGCCCGGGCGGTCGAGGTCATCCACACCGGGTACGACCGCTCGGGCACCGCCGCCTACGTGGCGGCCAACCGGGAACTGGTGCGACGGGTGCAGCGACTCGTGGCGGTGTGGGACGGCGAACCCGGCTGCCACGCGGCGTCGACGGACCGGACCGTCGATTGGGCGCGGCAGCGCGGCATCCCGACCACTGTCCTCTGGCCCGACGGCGCCGCTCGGCTGGATTGACGGGTCGGCACCTGCGGGCTGCCGGTGCCGTGCCACGGAGCAGGACTGTTGCCCCGGCGTTCACGAGTTCCGGCGTTGGCCTGCGCGGCGGGCGGTCCGCGTCCGATGCTTGGCACCACGGGCACGCGACTACCGACCCTCCTGGGACGGGCGTGTCTCAGCCGAGGGGAGGCGGGGTGGCGACCTACACGTACCGATGTTCCCGGCACGGCGACTTCGCGGCGTCGTTCCCGATCGGCGAGGCCGCTGCCCGTGCCCCCTGTTCCGTGTGCGGCAGCGACGGCGTCAGAGTGTTCTCCGCGCCGCTGCTCGTCCGCACGCCACGCCGGTTGGCCGCGGCCATCGACCGGGCGGAGCGGAGTGCGGAGAAGCCGGACGTGGTGTCGGCGATTCCTGGCGGGCAGCAGGCGAGCCGGCGCCCGGTCAACCCCCGCCTGGCTCGCCTCCCGCGGCCGTGAGACAGGGCCCGAACCGCGCGGACGGCACGTGCTGAAGGGAAAGCGGCTATGCCCGAACTGTTGTTTCCCCTGGACTCGACCAGGAGTTTCACCGACCAGGAGAAGGTCGGCCACAACAGATGGCACCCGGACATCCCGCCCGCGGTCACCGTCCGGCCCGGCCAGTCGTTTCGGGTCCACTGCCGGGAGTGGTTCGATGGCGCCATCCACAACGACGACTCGGCGGTGGACGTGCGGGACGCGCCCCTGTCGAAGGTGCACGCCCTCAGCGGGCCGTTCGCGGTGCAGGGCGCCGAGCCCGGCGACCTGCTCGTGGTCGACATCCTCGACGTCGGCCCCATCCCGCAGGAGGATTCGGGCCCGCTCGCCGGCCAGGGCTGGGGATACACCGGCATCTTCCCCAAGCGCAACGGCGGAGGCTTCCTCACCGACCAGTTCCCTGACGCCTACAAGGCGATCTGGGACTTCACCGGGCAGAAGGCGACGTCGCGGCACATCCCGGGAGTCGCGTTCACCGGGATGGTCCATCCGGGGCTGATGGGCACGGCCCCGTCGGCCCAGCTGCTGGCGACCTGGAATCAACGGGAAACGGCACTGCGGGCCACGGATCCCGACCGGGTGCCGCCACTGTCACTGCCACCCGAGCCGCGTGACGCGATCCTCGGGACGCTGAGCGGCGCCGACTTCGACCGGGTGGCGGCGGAAGCGGCCCGTACGGCGCCCCCTCGAGAAAACGGTGGGAACCAGGACATCAAGAACCTCACCAAGGGATCACGGGTCTTCTATCCGGTCTACGTCCCGGGCGCCAACCTGTCTGTCGGCGACCTCCATTTCTCCCAGGGCGACGGTGAGATCACGTTCTGCGGCGCCATCGAAATGGGCGGCTTCATCGACCTGCACGTCGACCTCATCAAGGGCGGCATGAGCACCTACGGCGTCTCGGAGAACGTCATCTTCCTGCCGGGAAACACCAACCCGCAGTACTGCCAGTGGCTGGCCTTCTCCGGCATCTCCGTGACGCTGGACGGCGAACAGCGCTACCTGGACTCCCAGCTGGCGTTCCAGCGAGCCTGCCTGCATGCCATCGACTACCTGACCAAATTCGGCTACACCCCGGAACAGGCCTACCTCCTCCTCGGCGCCGCGCCGATCGAGGGACGGTTCTCCGGGGTGGTGGACATCCCGAACTCCTGTGCCACCGTCTACATCCCGACCGAGATCTTCGACTTCGACGTGCGGCCGTCAGCCGGCGGACCGACCAGGATCGATCCAGGCCAGGGTGCGCCGAAGGCGAGCTTCTGAGGGACGTCTCATCCTGCGGCGAGCAGCCTCTTCTGCACCTTGCCCATCGCGTTGCGCGGTAGCTGTTCCACCAGATGGATCTGCCGCGGGCGTTTGTGCGCGGCGATCCGGCCGGCCACGAACTCGATGAGCTGCGCCTCGCTCGCCGCGTCGGCGACCACGTAGGCGACCACCTGCTGCCCGAGGTCGGGATGGGGCGCGCCGACCACGGCCGCCTCCCGGACCGCGGGGTGGGCGAGCAGCGCGTCCTCCACCTCGCCCGCCCCGATCCGGTACCCACCACTCTTGATCATGTCGATGGACGCGCGGCCCATGATCCGGTGCCACCCGTCGGCGTCGACGGTGGCGATGTCGCCGGTGCGGAACCAGCCGTCCGAGGTGAACGACTCCCGGTCGGCCTCCGGCCGGTTGAGGTACCCGCGGAACATCATCGGCCCACGCACCTGGAGCTCGCCGGCGGACGCCCCGTCGGGCGCCACCGGGCCGCCGTCCTCGCCGACCAACCGGGTCTCGACTCCGGCCAGTGGCGTGCCGACGAAGCCGGGCCGACGCGCACCGTCCGCGCGTCCGCTGACCGTGATCAGCGTCTCGGTCATCCCGTACCGCTCGACCGGCGGCTGGCCGGTGAGCTCGGCGAGCCGCGCGAAGACGGGCAGCGGCAGCGGTGCGCTGCCGGAGACCAGCAGCCGAGCCGACGACAGGGCCCGGGCGGCGGACGGATCGGCGCAGACCCGCGACCACACGGTCGGCACGCCGAAGTACAGGGTGCCGCCGGCTGCGGCGTACGCGTCCGGCGTGGGACGGCCGGTGTGGGCCAGCCGGGACCCGACCCGCAGCGCACCCAGCACCCCGAGCACGAGGCCGTGTACGTGGAACAGGGGCAGACCGTGCACCAGCAGATCCTCGGGTGTCCACGACCAGGCGTCGGCCAGGGCGTCCAGGTCGGCGGCGATCGCCTGCCGGGGGATCACCGCTCCCTTCGGCGCTCCCGTGGTGCCGGAGGTGTAGAGGATCAGCGCGGGGCTCTCCGGCGCCGGCTCGGGATAGCTGCTGCTTGAGCGGGCGCTCAGGTCGACGGCGACGACGGGAACCGGCCCGTCCGCCAGCGCTGCGCCGCCCTCGATGGCCGGGGGGACGAGCAGCAGCGCGGCGGCGGAGTCGCGCAGCACGTGGTCCCGCTCGGTCGGGCCGGAATCCGGCGGCACCGGTACGACGGGCACGCCGGCGAGCAGGCCGGCGACCACGGCCACCACGGTTTCCATGCTGGCCGTCGCCCAGATCGCCACCGCGTCGCCGCCGGCGATGCGGTCGGCGAGGGCGGTAGCGGCGGCGAGCAGTTGCTCCCGCGACGCCCGCCGGTCCCCGACCCGGATCGCGTCGGCGTCGTCACCGAACGCCCCGGACAAGGCGGGCAGCAGCACCTCGTGGCTCCTCTCGCGTGCTCTCAGTCCAGCAGCCAGGCCTGCATCTGGCTGCCGTACGGGGTCAGGCTGATCGCGAGCAGCGCGAAGGAGACGGCCGTGCCGACCGCGAGCCAGCCGGCGGCACGCCGATGACCACGCACGCCAGCACGGAGCAGGTGCAGCAGCCCGAGGAGCCCCGCGACCGCCGCGAGCGGTCGGATGAAGATCGCTATGAGGTGCGCCAGGCTGAAGATCCAGGTCAACGGATTCCACAGGGAATCGGGGCCGACCGGCGGGAGGTAGACCTTCGGGTCGTCGAACTGATCCAGTCCCGGGCTGAGCAGCCCCTCGTAGTGCCCGCTTCGGACAGCCGCGACGAGCGCGGTGACGCCGGCGCCGAGCAGGTAGCCGGCCGCGAGCAGACCGTGGAGCGCCAGGAGGGCACGCGTGCCGGCGGGGCGTTCCGCGTGGATCGACTGCCGGGCACCACTCACCATGTCCGTCATCGGCTGACCGTACCGCCCCAGCCGCCCTCCCCGTGTGCCCCGGTGACGGGCATGCACGCGACGTACCCAGGCCGCTCCCAGCGGCCCGGGTGCCGTCGACGTGGGCCGAGGCCCGACCGGTGTCGCTACCGGCTGCTCTTGAGGTTCTGGTAGAGCTGCTCGGGATCGCGGACGAAGTCCATCTTCTTGTCCCGCGCCCGGGCGAAGTCGTCGATCATGTGCTGCACCTCGCCCGGGGTGAACCGTCGGTCCTCGTCACCTTCCTTCTTCAGCCAGTTGATCACGTCGTCGTAGTTCTTCCAGTCCTTCTTGCCCATCAGGCGCTCGATGTCGGTGACGTCGTAGTCCTTCTGCATCGCCTGGCTGGACGGGTCGTGGATCTTCATCGCCTGCTCCTCCCCGTGACGTGGTTGCCTCGCGCGATTGCCCGTGGTGCGCGCGGGCAAACGGGCCCGGCTGGGGAGCGCTCAGGACCGCGGGCGACGTTGCTGAACGGCCGTTCCGGGTACGCGGGGCGGATGGCCGAACTACTGGAGGACGGCGACATCTACTTCCTCTACCGCCCACGGGTGGAGGAGGAGCACGTCGACTCCCTGGAAGAGGTGCAGCGGCTGCTGGTGGTGATGCACCCGTGGCACGGGAGGCACCTGCGACTGCTGATCGTCGGCCGCAAACGCCTGCCGGACATCGACGAGCACGACCGCTTCTGGGCGTTCGTCGACGAGGTCGTGGACCGGCCCGAGCAGTTGCACGAGGCGTTGCAGGCGCGCGCGTACCGGACGCGGACTCGCGGCGGGCGACGGCAGCCGCCGGCGCGGCCCGCCGCGGAGGGGGCGTACGTGATCGCGCGGCACGATGACCACACCCATCTGGCGTACGAGTTGGAACTGCCGTTGCGGCTCGGCGAGGCGCAGCATGAGCTCAGCATCGAGCCGGAGGCGAGCTACATCGTCACGGTGAAGAACCCGCAGGCGCCGTCCCCGCCCGGCGTCGGCCTCGGCCGCTCGCAGAAGGTCAAACTGCCTGCCCCACTGCAGCAGAAGTTCCACGGCCGGCGCTTCGCCCCGCTCGACCCGCCGGGCTTCCTCGATCACCCCGGGACCGAACTCGTGCTCATCGGCGCCGCCCACGACGCCTCGCAGGAGTTGCGGGTCGACCTGGACGCCGAGGTCGACCGCGCGGAACGGAGCACGGTCTTCGGAGATCTGCGGATCAGCCGCCGGGACCGCCCGGTCGCCCCGCTCTTCGAGGGCCGGTGGGCCTGACCGGCACAAGGCAGCGGCAGCCACCCCGCGTCGTCAGGACGCGCTGCCGCGCCACCGGTACAGGTGCTCCGGCCGGCCGGTGCTGCCGTACCGCAGCTTCAGCTCCAGCTTCCCTGCACGGGCGAGGTCGGCCAGGTATCGCTGTGCGGTGGCCCTTGAGATCCCGACCATGTCGGCAACCTCGACCGCGGTGACCTGTCGGCCGCAGTCACGCATGGCGGTCAACACCTGCTGCGCGGTGACCGACGACCGGCCCTTGGGCAGCGCGGCGGCCGGCAAGTCCTGCTGATGCAGCAGCGCCATCGCCTGGTCGATCTCGGTCTGGCTGAGTTCCTGGCTGGTGCCGAGCTGCTGGCGGTACCGGCGGTAGGCGGTCAGCCGCTCCACCAGTTGCTGCGCGGTGAACGGCTTGACGAGGTAGTTCAACGCCCCGGCGCCGAGCGCGGCGCGGACCGTCCGGGCGTCCGCCGCGGCGGTCAGCATGATCACGTCGGCGGTGAGCTCGGGCAGCACCTCGACGCCGTACCGATCGGGCAGGTACTGGTCCAGCAGCACCAGATCGGGCTGCAACTCCTTGCACCTGGCGACGGTGTCCGCGGCCGTGTGCGCGGTGCCAACCACGGTGAATCCCGCGCCGCTGACGTACGACGCGTGCAGACCGGCGACCCGGAAGTCGTCGTCGACGATCAGGACCCGCATCATTCGCTGCCCTGCCAGGCCAGCCCGGGCTCCGGGTCGAGCACGCCCGGCAGCACGGCCACGAACACCGCACCAGCATGCCCGCCGCCGGCGTCGCGCAGCGTCACGTCCCCACCGTGCCGGCGGGCGGTCTGCCGCGCCAGGGACAGGCCGAGACCATGCGGGCGCGAGGTGTCGCCGCTGGTGGTGAAACCGGGCCGGAAGACCCGCTCGGCGTGTTCGACAGGCAGGCCCCCGCCGCTGTCGGCGACGTACACGTGCAGGTCGGCGCCGGCCGCCAGCAGACTCACCTCCACCCAGGCCGGCCGCCGGAAGCCGGCTGCGGCAGCGCGGATCGCATTGTCGACCAGGTTGCCGACCACCGTGACGACATCGAGCGGGGCGATCAACCGGCCCGGCATCCAACTGTCCTCGCCGGGCCGCAACGTGACACCGGCCTCCGAGGCGACCGCGGCCTTCGCCGTCAGCAACCCGTCGAGGTACGTGTCCGAAACCAGCCCGCCGCCCATCGACTCACCCGCCAGCTCCGTCAGGTACGCCCGCGCGTCGTCGGTGTGCCCCAGGTGCAGCATGCCGGTGAGCGTGTGCAGCCGGTTCGTGTACTCGTGCGCCTGCGCCCGCAGCGCGTCGGTCAGCGCCCGGGTCGCCTCCAACTCGCGGGACAGCCCGTCCAGGTCGGTCCGGTCCCGCATGGTCAGCACGGTGCCGAGATCGTGGCCGCCGCGGCGCACCGGCCGGCGGGTCACCCGGACCACCCGGTCGCCGACGACCCGCAGCGCGCCCACCACCGCTGCGCCGTCGGTGAGCAGCGCGCGCGCCTCCGCCGGCAGGTCGGCGGCGTGTCGCGGGGTGCCACCGAGGATCCGCGCAGCCTCCGCGTTGCAGACGGTGATCCGCCCGCCGGCGTCGACCGCGACCACTCCTTCGCCGATGCCTTCCAACACCGCGACGTGCTCGCGGAGCAGGTCGGCCAGATCGGCCGGCTCCAGCGCGAGGGTGCGTCTCCGCAGGCGTCGGGCCAGCAGCGCCGCGCTCACCGCACCGACGACCAGCGCCAGGCCGGTGAACAAGCCGGTGGCCGGCAGGAGGTGGTCCAGGCGGTTGCCGACCTCGCCCGCGTCGATGCCCACGCTGACCCCGCCGACGACATCGCCGCGGGAATCGTGGACGGGCACCTTGCCGCGGGCGGACAGGCCCAGGGTGCCCCGCTCGATGCTCGACACCTGCTTTCCGTTCAGCGCGCCGGAGGGGTCGGTGCTGACCCGCTCTCCGACGGCATCGGGGTTGGGGTGCGAGTACCGGACGCCTCGGCGGTCGAAGACCACGACGAACAGGGCGCCCGTGGCCTGCCGGACACCTTCCGCGTCGCGCTGGATCGCCCCGTCCGAGTCAGGACGAGCCGTGCGTAGCGCGTCACCGAGGCCGGGGCGGGCGGCGACGGATTCGGCGATCCCCAGCGCGCGATCCTGCAACTGTCGCTCCACCTCGGCCCGGAGCAGGGCGCCGACCAGGAGGAAGCCGCTTCCCGCGAGCATCACGATGACTGCCAGCTGCAGCAGCATCGTCTGGGTGGCGAGCTTCGGGGGCTTGAGCACCGTGCCAACCTACTCCCGGACCGCCACGCCCCGGCCGGTGAGCAAAACGCGCAGAACGCTACCTGTGCGGGTTACGGGCGCAACCGGCGTAACACTCCCGCAACCAGGTGCTCATCCGTACGGTCGCCTCCTATGAGCCGGACCACACCCGGCACCCGCCGGCCGGCACCGAGCGCCGACCGCCACCGCTTCAACGACGAACGTAAGGCACCTCATGCTGTCGATTGCCGGTTTCGCGATGATCGCGACATTCCTTGTGCTGATCATGACCAAGAAGATGTCGCCGATCGGGGCCTTGATCCTGATCCCGGCGCTCTTCTGTGTGCTCGTCGGCCAGGGTGCCTCGCTCGGCGACTACGTCATGGACGGCGTCAAGTCGCTGGCACCGACCGCCGCCATGCTCATGTTCGCCATCATCTACTTCGGGGTGATGATCGACGTCGGGCTGTTCGACCCGATCGTGCGGGCTGTCCTGCGCTTCTGCAAGGCCGATCCGCTGCGGGTGGTGGTGGGCACCGCCGTGCTCGCCGCCTTCGTCTCGCTGGACGGTGACGGCTCCACCACGTTCATGATCACGGTCGCGGCGCTGCTGCCCCTGTACCGGCGGTTGAAGATGAGCGTCCTCGTGCTGACCGGCGTGGTCGCGACCGCGAACGGCGTGATGAACACCGTGCCGTGGGGTGGACCGACCGCCCGCGCGGCCAGTGCCCTGCACCTCGACGCGGGCGAGATCTTCGTACCGATGATCCCCGCGCTCGTGGTCGGTCTGGCCTTCGTGCTCCTTTTTGCCGGGTTCCTCGGGCTCCGTGAGCGCCGCCGCCTCGGCGCGCTGACCCTCGACCCGGTCGAGGCGGAAGTCGATTCGGAGACTCGGGTGGTGGTCAGCGAAGCGGTCGCCGTGCCGGCCCTCGCGGGCGTCGGTGGCGACCGTCAGGTGCCGCGCCCCGCATCGCTCGGCGGCGGCACACCGGTCGACGACGACCTGGCCGACACCGGACCGGCCACGCTGGATCCGCACCGCGCCACCCTGCGACCCAAGCTGTTCTGGTTCAACGCGGCCCTGACCGTCGCCCTCCTCACCCTGCTGATCATGCAGGTCATGCCCATCCCGGTGTTGTTCATGCTCGGCGCGGCCATCGCGCTCACCGTGAACTTCCGGCACGTACGGGAGCAGAAGGAGCGCATCGCCGCCCACGCCGACAACGTCCTCAACGTCTCAGGGATGGTCTTCGCCGCCGCGGTCTTCACCGGCGTCCTCGCTGGCACCGGCATGGTGGAGCAGATGGCCCGCACCTTGATCGCAGCCATCCCCGACGCGCTCGGGTCGCACATGGCGACCATCACCGCGCTGCTCAGCCTGCCGCTGACCTACTTCATGTCCAACGACGGGTTCTACTTCGGCATCGTCCCGATCCTCGCCGAGGCGGGCGCCGCCCACGGTGTCGCGCCTATCGAGATCGCCCGCGCGTCACTGGTCGGGCAGCCCCTGCACATGTCCAGCCCCCTGGTGCCGGCCGTGTACGTGCTCATCGGTCTGGCCAAGGTCGAGTTCGGCGACCACACCAAGTTCACCGTCAAGTGGGCGGCGCTCACCTGCCTGGTCATTCTCGCCGCCGCCCTGCTGTTCGGCATCGTGTGAGGCGCGCCGGATGGGGTGCCCTCACCCGCCGCTGGCAGTCGTCCGTCGGTGGTCACCGCGATGTGGTGGATCAGGCGCTGCGGAAGGTGCGACGGTAGGCGTCCGGAGACACGCCGACGGTGTGGTTGAAGTGTCGGCGCAGCGTCGTGGCGGTTCCCATGCCAGCCGCCTGGGCGATGGCGTCGATGCTGTTGTCGGTGTTCTCCAGCAACTCCTGCGCGCGGCGGATCCGCTGTGTCGACAGCCACTGCAGTGGGGTGGTGCCGGTTATCGACTTGAAATGGCGGGCCAGGTTGCGCGAGCTCATGCTCGGCGCTGAAGGGCGCGACCGCGGTCGTCACCTGCGCCGGCCCGTTCGCCTCGACCGCGGCCCCCGTGATCGAGGCCGCCCTACGCGCCAGCATCCCGTACGTGGACGTGGCAGCCGAGATCGAGGCCAACCTCGACACGTTCACGCACTTCGCCGACCGTGCTCGGGCCGCGGGCATCGCGGTGGTTCCGGCGATGGCCTTCTACGGCGGACTCGGCGATCTGCTGGTCACCACGGCGATGGGAGACTGGACGGCGGCCGACGAGGCGCACGTCGCGTACGGATTGAGCAGCTGGCACCCCACGGCCGGGACCCTCGCCTCCGGCCGCGTCTCCCGCGATCGGCGCGACGGCCGGCGGGTCCGCTACACCGCCGGCCGGCTGGAGTACTACGTCGACGCGAGCGACCTGCCGACGCTGGAATGGGACTTTCCCGCTCCGCTGGGCACCCGGCCCGTGCTCGGCGAGTTCACGATGGCCGACGTCGTCACGGTCCCCAGTCACCTGTCGATCCCGGAGGTGCGCACGTACATGACCACCGACGCGGCCAGGGACCTGGCCGCCGCGGACACTCCCGCGCTAACCGCAGTCGATGAGCGCGGCCGGTCCGCGCAGCGGTTCACCGTCGACGTCATGGTGCGCTCCGGCGACACGCAACGACGCGTCGTCGCCAGCGGCCAGGACATCTACGCCATCAGCGCACCGCTGGCGGTCGAAGCGGTCCATCGCATTCTCGGCGGTCAGACGAGGACGAGTGGCGTCGCCTCCGCCGGCGAGAGTTTCGACGCGCCCGACTTCCTGCGTGCGCTGTCCGCGCACATCTCGCTCGAACCGTGCCACGAGTCTCGCGTTCCACAGTTCGCCTGATCGCCGAGCCACAGGTGACAGCCCGGATAGTCCCGATGTTGGGGCGCCGCAGCATTTCGACTGGCCCGGGGGCAAGCGAGTCCCCGGCCAGGGACGATCCAGAAGGTGACGGGGGTCCGCAGGCGTCCGGTGAGCCGCGTCAGGTGGGGCGGCCTCATCCGCCGTTGGCGTTCGGCCGCTGGTGGCCGGCCAGCCGGAACCCGACGCCGCGTACCGCGACGATGGTGACGCCGGTGCCGAGTTCGGTGAGCTTGCGCCGTAGCCGCTTCACCAGCGACTGCACATCCGCCTTGCGCTCCCGTCCTTCGTCACGCCAGACCGATCGGTGCAGCTCGGGGTAGCTCCAGGCCCGGATCGGCTCGGTGGTCAGGCAGGCCAGCAGGTCGTGCTCGAGGCGGGTGAGGCTGATCTCGCGGTCCCGCCAGCGAGCGGTGGACCGGGCCGAGTCGATCAGCAGGATGTCGTCGGCTCCGGTGGACGGGGCGGCGGGTGGCGGCGCGGCCGCCGCCCGGGCAAGCCGCTGTGGCGCCGCGATCAGTCTGCGCAGCTCGTCGAGGTCGGCGACCAGCAGCAGTGGCGCGACGCCGTCGAGGCGTTCGGCGAGCCGGAGCCGCTCGGCCGGCGACGGCGTCACCGCGATCAACAGCGGGAACAGTTCCTCGGCCGGCTCGGACCGGTCCGGTGCCCTGCTTTCCTCGTCCTCGGCCACTGCACCCCACCCCGAACGGTGGGCAAAATCTGCCCAACTTCGCTATGGCCCTGACAGTAATTGTCAATCTTGGCGACAACCAGGCGACCGTTAGTGAGAAGTTGCTTACGTAGCGTCCTTGATCGCGCTTTCCTCTAGATCATAGTGTCCACCCTGGGCAGTCGACGTGACCCGCGCGGCGCCCTGAGGGGGCATGGGGGAGTTCGTCCATTCCGGGTGTGATCCAAACGGGAGTCTCCCGCACCCTTCGCCATGACTCGATCAACTGCGGGTCGTCTCTGGAGGAGGCAGCACCAATGCTAAGACGTCCACACAGGAAGCGCATCGCCAGATGTCTGGTGAGCGCCAGCGCGGCGATCGCCCTCGTCGCAACAGGATTGGCCACCGGTTCAGGTGCACAGGCGGCACAGGCCGGGACGGGAGCAGCCTCCGCCTCTGACAAGATCCAGCCGGACCTGGCCAAGCAGCTGCAGGGCAAGACCGAGGGCGACTTCTGGATCCACTTCAAGGCCAAGGCAGACCTGAGCAAGGCCACCGGAATCACGGACTGGGCCAAGCGGGGCACCGCGGTCGCGGAGGCGTTGCAGAAGACCGCCGCCGAGAGCCAGGCCAAGATCAAGGCTGAGCTCGAGAGCTCGGGTGTGAAGTACCAGACCTTCTGGGCGACCAACGCCATCAAGGTCACCGGCGGGTCGTCCACGATGGCCCAGAACTTCGCCGCCCACGCCGAGGTCGACGGCCTGTACGCCCCGATGGAGTACAAGGTTCCCGAGATCACCAAGGGCACCAACGAGAAGACCGTCAACGCCCTCGAGTGGGGAATCGCCAACATCAACGCCGACGACGTCTGGTCCCAGTACGGCGTCAAAGGCGCGGGCATCACGGTGGCGAACATCGACACCGGCGTCCAGTTCGACCACCCCGCCCTGGTCAACTCCTACCGCGGCAACAACGGCGACGGCACGTTCGACCACAACTACAACTGGTTCAACGCCGCTGGGACCTGCGCCGCCGCGCCCTGCGACAGCAACGGCCACGGCACGCACACCATGGGCACCATGGCCGGCACCGACGGCGCGAACCAGATCGGTGTCGCCCCTGAGGTCAAGTGGATCGCCGCGAACGGCTGCTGCCCCAGCGACGCCGCGCTGATCTCCTCCGGCCAGTGGATGCTCCAGCCCCGGGACCTCAACGGTCAGAACCCGGACGCCAGCAAGCGGCCGAACATCATCAACAACTCGTGGGGTACCACGGCGCCCTCCAACGAACCGTTCATGGAGGACGTGACCAACGCCTGGGCCGCGTCGGGCATCTTCGGCGCCTGGTCCAACGGCAACAACGGTCCGTCCTGCCAGACCAGCGGCTCGCCGGGCAGCCGGATCAACAACTACTCCGCCGGCGCCTACGACATCAACAACAACATCGCCAGCTTCTCCTCCCGCGGCGCCGGGCAGGACGGCGCGATCAAGCCGAACATCTCGGCCCCCGGCGTGAACGTCCGGTCGAGCGTTCCAGGCAGCAGCTACGCCAGCTTCAACGGCACCTCCATGGCAAGCCCGCACCTCGCGGGCGCGGTCGCGCTGCTGTGGTCGGCGGCACCGGCGTTGGTCGGTGACATCAACGCCACCCGCGCGCTGCTGAACACCACGGCGGTCGACAAGGCCGACGCCCAGTGCGGCGGCACCGCGGCGAACAACAACGTGTACGGCGAGGGCCGGCTGGACGCCCTCGCGCTGCTCAACGCCGCCCCGATCGGCGACACCGGCACCCTGGCCGGCACGATCACGGACGCGGGCAGCGGTGCCCCGATCGCGGGTGCCGCCGTGGCCCTGACCGGCGCGGCCAGCCGCCAGCTGACCACCGGGAGCGATGGCAAGTACTCGTCGCTGCTTCCGGCCGGCGACTACCAGGTCGCCGTGTCGGCGTTCGGCTACGCGAGCAAGACGGTGCCGGCGACGGTCACCAAGGACACCACCACGACGACCAGCGTCGCGCTGGCGGCGGTGCCGAGTGTCACTGTCAGCGGAACGGTCGCCGACGGTTCCGGGCAGGGCTGGCCGCTCTACGCCAAGGTCAGCGTCGAGGGCCCGTCGGGCGTGTCCGACTACACCACCCCCGCCGACGGTCACTACAGCTTCAAGCTCCCGAGCGGGGCGACGTACAGCATCAAGGTCGTGCCGCAGTACCCGGGCTACCAGACGGTGACCAAGGACGTCGTCGTCGGCTCGAGCAACGTCACCCACAACGTTGCCGTGCCGGTGAACGCCAACTCCTGCACCACGGCGCCCGGCTACCGCAACGGCTCCGACGGTGTCTACGAGACCTTCGACGGCACCACCGCGCCGGCCGGCTGGTCCGTGGTGGACGGCCTCGGTAACGGCCAGGTCTGGCAGTTCAACGACCCCGGCAAACGCGGCAACCTGACCGGCGGCGCCGGCAACTCGGCGGTGCTCGACAGCGACAAGTACGGCAGCGGCAACCGGCAGGACAGCTCGCTCGTCAGCCCGGTTGTCGACCTGACCAACGTCACGGCGCCGGTGATCCGGTTCAACCAGGACTTCCGGCAGCTGGGCACCAACAAGGCGGATGTCGACCTCAGCCTCGACGGCGGAACCACCTGGGCCAACGTGCTCCGGCAGTCGACCAGCGCCCGGGGACCGCTGGTCACCGAGGTCAAGATCCCGCAGGCGGCCGGCAACGCGCAGACCAGGGTCCGATTCCGCTACTACGACGCCTCCTGGGCCTGGTGGTGGCAGGTCGACAACGTGCTGATCGGCAGCCAGGTCAGCTGCCAGCCGATCGACGGTGGCCTGGTGCTCGGCCATGTGCAGGACAAGAACGACGACAGCTACCTCAACGGCGCCACCGTCACCAGCGACGACCGGACGGCCGAGAAGGCCACCACCGCCGCAACTCCGGACGACACCGACCTGCCGGACGGCTTCTTCTGGATGTTCTCGTCGTTGACCGGGTCGCACAAGTTCACCGCGAAGGCCGGCAGCTACGTCAGCCAGAGCAAGGACGTCAACGTCCAGAAGAACGGGGCGACGGCCGCGACCTTCCAACTCGGCGCCGGCCGGCTGTCCATCCAGCCGTCGGACGTGAGCGGGACGGTCCAGATGCCCAGCGGCAAGGTCAACAAGACCTTCACCGTGACCAACACCGGCGCCGCGCCGGTCGACGTCCAGTTCAGTGAGCGGGACGGTGGCTTCTCGCTGCTTCGGGCCGACGGATCCACGATGAGCAAGCAGCAGCTGCTCGCCTCCAGCGGCGCGCCGGAGCAGCGGCTCGAGGTCCCGACGTCGTTCGCCGCACTGGCGACCGGCAAGGACGCCAAGGTGACCACCGCGGCCGGCCCGCAGGCCGCGCCGTGGACGGACATCGCTGCCTACCCGGCGAACGTGATGGACAACCGGGTGGTCAACCTCGACGGCAAGGTCTACTCGATCGCCGGCGGCAACGGATCGGCGTCCTCGGCGAAGAACTACGTCTACGACCCGATCGCGCAGAGCTGGGCGGCGATCGCCGATCTTCCCGGTGCACGTAACGCCATGACCGTGGGCGTCGTGGACGGGAAGATCATCGCGACCGGCGGCTGGGGGGCTTCCGGGCCCGACGCCGCCACCTGGTCGTACGACCCGGCGGCGAACACCTGGACGAGCAAGGCCAGCAACCCCGCGCCGCGCGCCGCGGCCGGGCAGGCGGTCGTCGACGGCAAGCTGTACGCCATCGGCGGTTGCACCACCGCCTCCTGCACACCGATGTCCAACACGGTCGTCCGGTACGACCCGGGCAGCGACACCTGGGAAACGCTGGCCAACTACCCGAAGTCGGTGGCCTTCGCCTCCTGCGGCGGGATCGACGGCGTCGTCTACTGCACCGGTGGTAACGACGGGTCCGCCGCGCAGAAGGTCGGCTACGCCTTCGACCCGGGCGCCAACGCCTGGACCGCCATCGCCGACGCGCCGACCGACACCTGGGCCAGCTCGTTCGCCGTCGCCAGCGGCAAGCTCATGGTCGTCGGCGGCGTGCAGGGCGGAGCCATCAGCAACGCCGGCTTCGCCTACGACCCGGGTGCCAACTCCTGGTCCAACCTGCCGAACGCCAACACGGCCCGCTACCGCGGTGGCGCGGCGTGCGGCTTCTACAAGATCGGCGGCTCCTCGGGCAGCTTCAACGCCGCGCCGGACAGCGAGGCCCTGCCTGGCTTCGAGGAGTGTGCCGAGCGCCCGGCCGACGTCAGCTGGATGACGATCGACAAGACGTCGGCCACGCTGGCGCCGGGCGAGAAGATCACGGTCACCGTCGGGATGACGGCGAACGTCGACCAGCCGGGCACCTACTCCGGTTCGATTGCGATCAAGGAGAACACGCCGTACACGGTGCAGCCGGTGCCGGTGACGATGAACGCGCAGCCGCCGGGCACCTGGGGCAAGCTGCTGGGTACGGTCACCGGGACGAACTGTCAGGGTGTCAGCGCACCGCTCCAGGGTGCGACCGTCCAGGTCGACTCGAAGTCGAGCTCCTGGACCTTCACCACCGACGCCCAGGGCAAGTACGCCTACTGGCTGGACCGCAAGCACAACCCGTTGAAGATGATCGTCGCCAAGGACGGCTGGAAGCCCCAGAACCGTCAGACGACGATTACCACCACCCCGAGGGTGGAGGACTTCGCGCTGTCCCCGACCAGGTGCTGACAACTGAACAGTGACTGACCCGGCCCGCCTGGTTGCGACCAGGCGGGCCGGATCAGTGTGTGCAGGTTGTCAGCCAGCTTCGGCGCCGGCGGAGTGTGGCGGTCAGGCCAGGGCGAGGCGGAAGCCCACCCCACGGACCGCGTGGATCGCCGCCCGGGCGTCCAGCCAGGCGAGCTTGCGCCGTACGCGGCGCACCACCGAGTGCATGTCGGAGCCGCGGCCGAGGTGCTCGTTGCCCCAGACCTTCAGGTGCAGCTGCTGGTAGGTCCACACCTGTCCGGGCGTACCGACCAGGCACACCAGGAAATCGTGCTCCAGCGGGGTGAGATCGATCTCGCGGTCCAGCCAGCGCAGCACCCGTCGGTCGGAGTCGACGATCAGCTCGGGCGGTGGCGGCGGACCGGTTTCCTCCACGGCGTCGACGATTGCGGTCTGGCCAGCCGGTGCGGCCCCGGGTGCCCCGGCCGCGTCGAGGAACTCCCGTGCCTGCTGGACGGTCGAGACGATCAGGAAGGCCTCCGTCCCGCCGAGCAGCTGTGCGAGTTGCCGGCGTTCGGCCGGCGAGGATGCGATGCCGATGACCAAGGATTCGCTCGGGATTGCCCTCATCCCCCCCACCCTTCCGGTTCCCGACCCGTTCTGGGATGTTTCTCCTGCAACGCCAATCAATTGGCGTTCTTACGTGCTAATGCCCGTTTGGCGTAAAGTATCCGCTGATCGGCGAGTCAGTAGTCGATTGTGGACAACAATTTTGAAACGTGGTCGTCATTCTGTTGGGCGGTCACTGCTCGTGGTGGATGGCGAACCCGGTCTCCGCTGCTCGCCTGGTGCGTGGCCCGTGGCCCCCGCCGCTCAGGGTGACCCCTGATGGCGGTTTCCGGTGCTGCCGAGATGTCACTCCGGGTGCTCGTGCTGCCTCTCTTCAGGCGTTTCCTTGCCGCGTCGTTGATCAAGACGCCGCTGGTATAGTAATGCACTTCGATGTAACGGGCAACGTCCAATACGCACCTTGCATTTGTGATAGCCGATACCGGTTTGAGTGTTCCAATACCGATTGTTCAGGTCGCTCAGAAGCGTGGCCGACGAGACGATCGGGTCCCGGGTGGGGGAGGCTGGTACCCCGCGAGTGGATGCCGGCGCGCACGCTCGTCGTAAGCACCGGCTCCCGTTCCGTGGGGTAGCCCTTCGAGCGCGCCCAGGCCCTGCCGGTGGGCAACGATCTGCCCGCGCGGGATTTTCACCAGTGGGCGCTATTGAAATTCCGGCGCAAGCGCGCCAGGATGGCGACGAAGAGCAACCATCCCTGGTGGAGACGGATGGTTGCCACGTGGCACCTGCACACCGCACTCGGAGGTGGCTGACGTGAGCATCGCACCGGCCCAACGCCGCGTCGACCAGCGACCAGTGCTCGACCTGGTCGCCGCCGAACAGGCCGCCGCCCGGTTCCTGGCCGCACTCGACATCGACCTGGACTCGGAGAGCCTGCGCGACACTCCCCGCCGGATGGCCCGGGCGTACGCCGAACTGCTCACCGCACGTCCGTTCGACCTGACCACGTTTCCCAACGACGAGGGCTACGACGAACTCGTCCTGGCTCGATCCATCCCGATCCGGTCGGTCTGCGAACACCACCTGCTGCCCTTCGTCGGTGTCGCACACGTCGGCTACCTGCCCGGCGAGCGGATCCTCGGACTGTCCAAGCTCGCCCGCGTGGTGGAACTCTTCGCCCACCGCCCGCAGGTGCAGGAGCGGCTGACCAAGCAGGTCGCCGACTGGCTGGCCCTCGAACTGGCACCCAAGGGCGTCGGCGTCGTCATCGAGGCCGAGCACCTGTGCATGACCCTGCGGGGCGTACGGGCCGCCGGCGCCACCACCGTGACGTCCACCCTGCTCGGCGCCCTGCGAGACGACCCCCGCTCCAGAGGCGAGTTCTTCTCCCTCACCGGCGCCCACTGACCGAACTGGAGAGCGGCATGGAAAGCAGCGACACCTTCGTCATCGTCGGCGCCGGACTCGCCGGCGCCAAGGCCGCCCAGACCCTGCGCGAGGAGGGCTTCGCCGGCCGCGTCATCCTGCTCGGCGCCGAGCCCGAACGGCCCTACGAGCGGCCACCGCTGTCCAAGGGCCTGCTGCTCGGGACCACGGGCTGGCTGGACGCGTACGTGCACGACCCCGGCTGGTACGCCGCGAACAACGTAGAGCTGCGGACGGCGACCCGGGTCACCGCCGTCGACCGCGACCTCCGCCAGGTCGTGCTCGACACCGGCGAACGGCTCGGATACGACAAACTGCTGCTGACCACCGGCGCCACGCCCCGCCGACTGGACGTCCCCGGCGCCGACCTGGACGGCGTGCGGTACCTGCGCACGCTGGACGACTCCGCCGAGATCGGCACGGCCCTCGTCGGCGGCGCCCGCCTCGTGGTGGTCGGTGCCGGCTGGATCGGCCTGGAGGTCGCCGCCGCCGCCCGCCAGTATGGCGCCGCCGTCACCGTGGTGGAGACCGCCGACCTGCCGTTGCAGCGGGTGCTCGGCGACGAGGTCGCCCGGGTCTTCGCCGACCTGCACCGCGGCCACGACGTCACCTTCCACTTCGGCGTCGGAGTCCAGGAGATACGCGGCGCGGGGCGGGTCTCCTCGGTGCTGCTGACCGACGGCACCGAACTGCCCGCCGACACCGTCGTCGTCGGCGTGGGCATCCAACCCGACACGCAACTGGCTGAGGCGGCCGGCCTGAAGGTGGACAACGGGATCGTCACCGACGCCCGGCTGCGTACCTCCGACCCGCACATCTACGCCGCCGGCGACGTGGCCAACGCCCACCACCCGCTGCTCGACCGGCAGCTGCGCGTGGAGCACTGGGCGAACGCGCTCAACGGCGGCCCCGCCGCGGCCCGGTCCATGCTGGGCCAGCAGGTCGAGTACGACAGGCTGCCGTACTTCTTCTCCGACCAGTACGACCTGGGCATGGAGTACTCGGGGTGGGTGGACCCGAGCGGCTACGACCGGGTGGTGTTCCGTGGCGACCCGGCCGTGGTGGGCGGTCGGGCGCCGGAGTTCCTGGCGTTCTGGGTCTCCGACGGCCGGGTGCTGGCCGGGATGAACGCCAACGTCTGGGACGTGACCGACCAGATCCAGGCGTTGGTGCGGGCGGGCCACCGGGGCCGGGCCGTGGACCTGGACCGGCTCGCCGACCCGCGAGTGCCGCTGGGTGACCTGCTGCCCTGACCGCAGGAGCCGGTGCGACGCGTCAGGCCGGGCGGACCTGCACGCAGCAGGCGTCGGGCGCGGGGGCCAGCCGCGCGCGCAGATCCGCCCGGCCGAGCCCGCTGAGCAGCCCGGCGATGAAGGCCTCGTTCAGGCCGCACACCAGCTCGGTCTGCCGGGCGGCGAGAGCGTGGAAGGGGCAGTTCCGCAGCCGGATCAGCTCCTGCTCGCCGGCCGGCTCGAAGCCCAGATCGGCCAGAACGGCGGCGACCGGCCGGCCGCCGCCGACCTGGCGACCGATCTCCGCGCCCCGCTGCGCCGCCACGCGGAGAGCGGCCGATCGGGCACCCGTCGGATCCTCGGCGACGGCGTCGGCCAGGATCTCGCCGATCAGCTCGTAGCGGCGCTCCGGGATGGTCAGGGCGATGCAGCCCGGCGCCGCCTCGTACACCTTCGGTGTCCGGCCACGGCCGCGCGGCTGGTCGGCCGGAGCCTCGTACCGCGCGCGCAGCAGCCCGGCGTCGACGAGCTTGTCGAGGTGGAACGCCGCCAGGTTGCGCGAGATCCCCTGCGCCTCGGCGGCCTCGTCCCGGGTCACCGGGTGGTCCTGGCTCCGGACGTAGTCGTACAGAGCCCGTCGTACCTGGTCGGTGAGGACAGTCACCGCCTGCCAGGGGGCCGTCGCCATGCCGAGAGTTTATCACCAACAGGCGTTGTCGAAATTTCTCCTCGGCGCATCCATCGAGAAGAAAACGCCTCGGCCGGGTGGACCGAGATCATCTATTCTCGGCGTACTCATCGTCAGGGAGGTTCATGTTGTGAAGCTGGGCGAGGCGCTGGCAGACCGTGCCGAGACGACCCGTCGTGTGGAACAGCTCCGGTCGCGCATCATCGGCAGCGCCCGGTACCAGGAGGGCGAGCTGCCCGCGGAAGACGCCCAGCAGTTGCTGGCCGAGCTGCAGGGCGTACTCGACCATTTCGAGGCGCTGATCCGGCGGATCAACCGCACCAACGCGGCCGTGACGATCGGCAGCCTCGGAACCCTGACCGACGCGCTCGCCCGCCGCGACGTACTCCGGCTGCGCCACGCCGCGCTCACCGCCGCCGCCGACGCCGCGGCCGGCAGCGGACGCGGTCACCAGGTACGGCAGCTCCGCTCGGAGCTGAAGATGCTCGCCGCGCTGCCGGTCGGGGAACTGCGCGGCCAGGCCGACGGGATCGCGCAGGAGCTCCGTGAGCTGGACGTGCTGATCCAGCGCACCAACTGGGAGGCCGATCTCTTGGAGTAGTGCGGCCACAGCGATGTGGAGCAGGTAGTCGTCGTGGAAGCGTGCACAGACAGGGCCGGCTGTAACCCGGCACCCTTCTCCTGGCGCGCGATGGGCAGCGCGGGGGTTCGACTCCCCGAGGTGACAACGCAGCCCAGCACCGAGGACAGGTGATCGCGCACCGCGCACCATTCACCACCACGTGCAGGTCCATGACGGCGAGGGCGGGTTCGGGGTCCTCCACAACGCGGCGGCGAGGCCAGGGTGCTGTCGTTTTTCACAGTCGGAAGATCCGGACCACCAGCCCGGTGTCGTGCAGGGTGTGCGGCGCAACGGCGTGATATGCCCAGGCATGCACCCACGCGTTGCCGGTCCGTACCGTCAGCCAGGCCTTGAACGCGCCGGGCAGGGCGTAGATGAGCAGCACGAACAGGATCGTCAGCACGAACTCGTGCGGCGATCCGTACCGCCCCCAACCCTCGAACACGTGCAGTGCCGCGTAGGTCAGACCGGCGAGGACCAGAGTGCCGGTCGTGGAGCCGGTGAGCCGCGCGTACCGGGGTACGAGGAGGCCCTGCACGAAGATGACGGTGGGCAGGACGGTGCCGGCCAGGTACAGCAGGAAGGTCAACGGTGCGCCGGCCGCGATCTGCCCGGCCGTCAGCCCGGCGAACGCGTGGCCGAGCACCGCCCACTGGGCGAGCGACTCGAGAACCAGTACAACCAGGATGAGCACCACGTCTCCGCGGCGGTCCGCCGAGCGGAGGCAGAGTTGGTGGGTGGTGTACCGCCGGCGGAACCACAGGTACGGCAGCAGCGCGTAGGCCAGACCGTTGTACGCGGCCCAGCCGATTGCCTCGGCCGGACGGATCGGGTCGCTGGTGCCGACCAGGGTGCCGGCAAGGTGGAAGCCGATCGGATGCCAGTCGAGCGCCCGGCCGAGGAGCAGGCCGCCGACTTGGGCGAGGACGCCGTACGCGATGAGCAGCCAGATTTCGCGGTGGGCGGTGGGGCCCGGGGGGATCCGCTCGGCGATCGCCGGGTCCGGCCGCCGGCGGGTGAGTGCATACCCGACAACGCCCAGCAGCAGCAGTTCGACCAGGGTGAACTGAGCGGCGATTACCTGGCCGGGCCCGGACGGCGGGTCGTGCTGCGCCGGCCAGTCGAACGGCACGTGGTTGGGCGCGAGGAGCAGCACGGTTCCGTTGACGGCGATCCAGCCGATGACCGTGGCAGCGAGCCAGACCCTTTCGCGACGTGGCATCCGTCCTCCCCATTTTTGTAGCACGCCTGTGTTAGAACGGCAACGTAGCACGACCGTGCTATAAAGGCGAGGTGCCGAAGGTGGTGGATGCGGAGGCCCGTCGCACGGAGCTCGCGGAGGCGGTGTGGCGGATCGTCATGCGCGACGGGCTGGAGCAGGCATCGGTGCGCAACGTGGCGCGCGAGGCCGGCCTGTCCATGGGCTCGCTACGGCACTACTTCGCCACCCAGTCCGAGCTGCTCGGCTTCGCGCTGCGCCTAGTGGGCAACCGGATCGAGGCGCGGCTCCGGGCAGTGGACGTCACGGGCGACCAGCGACGCGTGGTGCTCGCGATGATCGACGAGATGCTGCCGCTGGACCGGCAGCGGCGCGGCGAGTGTGAGGTGTGGTTGGCGTTCACCGCTCGGGCGGTCGTCGAACCGAGCCTGGCCAGCCTCCGTGAGGAGATCGACGCACGCCTCGTCGAGGCGTTCCAGATGATGATCAGGCGGTTGGCCGACAGCGGCGCGCTACGACCCGACCTGGATCACACGGTCGAGGCTGAGCGGCTGTACGCGCTCGTCGACGGGGTGATCCTGCACGCCGTCCTGCAACCCAGCCGGACGTCCGGTCCGGCCGGCAGGGCCGTCGTCGCCGCGCATCTGGCACAGATCGCGCCCAGCGACCCGGGCGTCGCCTGAGCATCATCCGCCCCTGATGGTGGCTCATTCGCGCCGCCGCCGGTGACGCTGTCACCGCGGCGGGACCACCTCCACGAGCACCGCGCCCGGCTGCGGCACCTCCAGCTCCAGCACCGTGCTCCCGTCTCGGTCGACGGCGTCCACCGGCTCGGCGCGCAAGGTGTCGACCGCGCGTAGCGCCACCCGCTGCTCCTCGTCGGGCCACTCGTCGACCCCGAGCCGCTCGGCGAGGGTGGTGATGTCCCCGTGCTCCCGGTCGAGCCGGGTGATCGTCTGTTCGCTGCCACCGACGGGGCACCGGGCGGGTAGGCAGGCCAGCGCCGCCATGACCGTGCCCTGGTCCAGCGCCAGGTACCGCTTGGACACCGACCCGCTGGTCACGTTGACGGTTGCGGCGCGGTGGCGGAGGTCATGTCAGCTCCCGGTGCCGATCGCGGTCGCCCTGGTCTGCATCTCCTTGGCGGCGGTGGCGGGATCGGAGACGCCGCGCACCACCCGCTCGATGCCGTCGTCGAGGACGTCCGCGACCTGCTCCCAGGTGGCGATCGCCGGCGCCGACTTCGCGTCGTTGAGCTGCTCACCGAACGCCTTCACGAACGGGTCGTCGGCCAGCCTGCCGGACTGCCAGCTCTCCTGCACCGCCGGGAGACTGCCGACCAGGTCGTACAGCTTCTGCTGCGCGGCCGGACCGGTGAGGAACTGGACAAACTTCCAGGCCGTGTCGCGGTTCCTGGACCCCTTGAAGACCGCCAGGTCGGAGCCGCCGATGAAGGAGGTGCCGACCTGCTCGCGCGGCATCTGCGCGACGTCCCACTTGCCCTCGAAGCCCGGGCCGCCCTCCCCACGCAGGATGCCCATGTGCCATGGGCCGGAGACGAAGGCGCCGACCTCACCCTTGACGAAGCCCCATCCCACCGCCTCGGGGGCGAGATTCGTCGGCGCGAGGCCCTGCTTGAAGAACGAGGCGTAGTACTCCAGCGCCTTGCGCATCTCCGGGGTGTCGAGGGTGAACTTGCCGTCCTTCATGATGTCGGCGCCGGCCTGCCAGGCGAAGGGCATGAAGCTCTGCCACGACTCGGTGCCGCCCGGCTGCAGGTAGATGCCCCACTTGGCGCCGCCCTTGTCCATCATCGCCTGGGCGAAGTCCGTGAGCCCCTGCCAGTTGGTCGGTTTCTGCGCGCCGGCCTTGGCGGTGAGATCCTTGCGGTAAAAGATCAGCCGGGTCTCGACGTACCACGGGACCCCGTAGGCGGTGCCGTCGACGACGGTGCTGTTCCACGCGCCCTCGAAGAACTTGCTCTTGTCGAACAAGCCCGTGGGGGTGGGGTCAAAGGCCCCCGTCTTGGCAAACTCGCCCATCCAGGTGGTACCCACCATGCTGACGTCCGGCGTCTGCCGGCCCGCGATGGCCGTGGCGATCTTGTCGTGCGCCGCTTCGAACGGGAACGACGTGACGTTGACCTTGGCCTCGGGATTCTCCTTCATGAAGTCGCTGGCGAGCTCGGTGAGCTTCTCGCCCTCGCCGCCCATGGCCCAGACCCTGATCGCGCCCTTGGCCTTGCCGGCCGCGATCTCCTTGCCGGCGGAGCTCGAGTCGGCCTCGTCCTGGCCGCAGCCGGTCACCCCCAGCGCGAGGGCGACCACCAGGGCGGTCGCATATCGCAGATGCTTCATGCCTCTCCTTCTCGGAGTGGGCGCCGCCGCCCGCCCGGCCCGCGCCGCTGCGGCGCGATCCGGTCGTGCGGCGGCGTCCGGTGGTGGATGTGGTGTCACCGGCGAACGCCAGCCGGCGCAGTCCGTGGTCGACCAGCAGATGCCGGGTCAGCGCGGCCGCCGCGGCGGGGTTGTCCACGCGTACGGCCGGCACCCCGGCGGGCCCGTCGCCCGCCGGCACAACGATCGGGAGCATGCTGGCGAGCTCCTCGACCGTGTCGTGGGAGACCGTGCCGACGAGCACGGCCAGCCCGTCGACCCCGTACGCCATCTCCATGACCTCGGCGTCGGAGTCGGCGGGCAGGTGGGTGCAGAGAATGTGGACGCTGGTCCGGGTCTTCACCGCCTCCGACTCGAAGCCCTGGGTCAGCTCGGAGAAGTACGGCCCGGACAGCCCGGGGAAGACCAGACCGACCGCGCCGTGCCGCCGGGCCGCCAGGGCGCGACCGGAGTGGTACGGGCGGTAGCCGTGCTCCTCTATGGCTGGCAGCACCCGGCGGCGGGTCTCCTCCGACACCTGGCCGGTGCCGTTGGAGACCCGGGACACCATCGCGACCGATACCCCGGCCAGGCGAGCGATCTCCCGGACCGTCAGCCGACTGTTGCTCATGCCACCACCGACCGTTACGTCTTTGTTCACCAAAACCGGTTACCGCAGCACCATCGGCAGCTGTGCCGCAGTTCACAACCGCTCGGCCCGAGATTTCCGGCGACGAGGAGCTGCCCTCGACGGCCAGAGTCGCGTTGCACCGCCGCCGCATCCTGCTCAACGACCGACCCCGCCTGCTGCTCGCCGGAGAGGTGCACAACTTCCGCCTGGATGGACGTGCGCGGACCCGCCGATCCGGCTCACCCTGACCTGACCCGGTCGCGGGCCTCGCGGAGCGGGCCGCCGGGACTGGCCCGACGCGCCGGCAGACCGCGAACGCCCACGCACCGGCGCACCGGCAACCTCGTCAGGGTCCTCTCGCTGGATCGCCGGTCAGCGGCGGCCGCGCTTCGGGAGTAGCAGCTCCTCGTGATCGAGTTCGCGTTCCAGGACGCGGAGCCCCTCGTCGGGCAGCCGGCCGGCGTCGCGCCAGCGCAGCAGCTCCTCCCGTTGGGCCTCGATCGCGGCCCGCCGGATACGCAGCGCCGCCTCGTACTCGGGTGAGGTGGGCACCTCGGCTGATTCGGCGCTCTGCAGTAGGTCGAGGCGACCCCGATAGCGGGCCAGGCGGGTCTGCAGCTGCCCGCGGGTGACGTTGACGGCCGCTGCCAGGTCCGGCTCGTCGGCGGCGACCTCGTCGAGGCGGGCGAGGGCCGCCTCGACGGCCGCGGAGCGGGCCTCGTTGCGTACCCGGGCCTGGTCGTTCTCGTTGGCACGCAGGCCCAGCGCCCGGACGAGCGGCGCGAACGTCAGGCCCTGCCCGACCAGGGTCACGAGAACGACCACGAAGGTGCAGAACAGCAGGAGGTTACGGTCGGGGAAGGGCACCCCGCTGTCGGTGGTCAGCGGCAGGGTGAAGATCGCGGCGAGACTGATCACGCCGCGGGTTCCGGACCAGCTCAGCGCCGCGACCTCGCGGCCGGTCAGTCGACGCGCGTTGCGCTCCGCCCGCGCGGCCTCGCGACTGCTGCCGGGCTCGTCGGTGTCGTCCTCGTCGGAGGTGCCGCCGAGGCGGGTGTGCAGCGACCGGGGGAGCACCTGGATCAGCACCAGCCACGCGGGGCGCAGGAGCAGCACCACGCCGACCGACACGGCGACCGCGATGACGACCGTGGAGGTCTCGTACTCGTGCAGGCCTCGGACCACCGTGGGCAACTGCTGCCCGATCAGGAGGAAGACGAAGCCCTCAAGGAGGAAGTCGACCAGCCGCCACACCGCGCTGGTCTGCAGCCGGGTGGCGCCGGAGACGAGCCGGGGCGTGTGGTGGCCGACGATCAGCCCGGCGATCACCACGGCGAGCACGCCGGAGACATGAAGCTCCTCGCCCACCAGGTAGGCCACGAACGGCGTCGCCAGCGAGATCGCGTTGGACAGCAACGGATCCGAGGTGAGCGGTCGGGCCAGCCGCACGCCCCACGCGACGACAGCGCCCACCGCGACCCCGCCCACCGCCGCCAACATGAACTGGCCGACAGCGGACGGAAACGAGAAGCCACCGCCCACGGCGGCGGCGACGGCGACCTTGAGGATCGTGAGCGCGGTGGCGTCGTTCAGCAGCCCTTCGCCCTGGATGATCGTGACCAGCTTCGGCGGCAGGTTGACCCGGCGGCCGACCGCCAGCGCGGCCACCGGGTCGGGCGGCGCGATCGCGGCGCCGACCGCGATCCCGGCGGCCAGCGTCGCCCCGGCGACGAAGAGGTGGAAACCGACTCCCGCCAGTAGGGCGGTGAGCAGCACCAGCACCACGGACAAACTGACCACGATGCGAAGGTTGCGGCGGATGCCCAGCAGCGAAGAGTCCAGCGCCGCGCTGTAGAGCAGCGGCGGCAGCACGACCGTGAGCACGAGGTTGGGATCAAGGCTGATGTTGGGCCCCGGGAGCAGCGCGTACGCGATGCCGATGAGCGGCAGGAGCGCCGCCGCCGGCAGGCCCGTGCGCGACGCCACCCACCGCACGCCGACGATGACCGCGACGGCGGCGAGCACGAACAACAACGTCGTCTGGGGGCTCACCCGGTTACTCTCCCTAGCCGGCGGATGGTCCGAGCAGACGGCATGCGCGACCGCCCCGGCCCGGGCTTGGCTCAGCCGGCCGGAGCTGATCGGTGGCGGCATCGACGCTGAAGCGCCGGCCGCGCAGTCTGCCGCAGTCCGGAGCGTACCCGCTGGTATGAGCGGGGTGACCTCCGCCGCAGCACGCGGAGAGCGACGCCACGATCCCGCCGGTCAACCCGGTGTCGCCTCGACCACCCTCAGCGGTCGGCCCCGGGACCGCCAGCGAGCAGATCGGCGAGGGCGGCCACCCGGCGTTGGTCGGCGACGGCGACGAG
Source organism: Micromonospora sp. NPDC047738 (assembly GCF_040642675.1). Taxonomy (NCBI): domain Bacteria; kingdom Bacillati; phylum Actinomycetota; class Actinomycetes; order Micromonosporales; family Micromonosporaceae; genus Micromonospora; species Micromonospora sp. NPDC047738. The sequence continues at coordinate 123,487 of NZ_JBEYSO010000012.1, read as the reverse complement.
CGTGTCGTCGGGGCGCAGGACGAAGTCCGGCGCCGGCGCGGCGATGACCTGATCGCCGCGAACGACGGCGACGATCGACGCGCCGGTACGGGTACGTGCCCGCGTGTCGCCCAGCGGCCGGCCGACGTACGGGGACCCGGCCGGCAGGCGCAGTCGGACCGCCGCCACCCCGTCGACCTGCCGTTCCAGCTCCGTCAGGTGGTCGACGGTGACCGTCGTGTCCAGCACGTCGGCGACCCAGCGCGCCTCGTCCGGGTCGAGGACGACCGTGCTGAGCGCCCGCTCGGCGTCGTCGGGGTCGTAGACGACGAGGTCACGCTGGCCGGTGAGGTGGCAGACGACACCGAGCCGCTGCCCGGCGCGGGTGGTGGTGGCCCACCCGATACCGACCCCGGGCAGTGCGATTCGTTCCATGGTCATCGTTTCGTTCCCATCAACTCGGCGCGGCGGTGATCGCGCCGCGCGTCCGTGCCAAGGGCCGGCGGCCGCCGGTGCGGGCCGCGATGCTCACCCGGCGACCACCCCCAGGATGGCGCGGCAGCCCGGCACCCCGCATCGGTGCCGACCCCCATTCCCGCCGACGACCTCCCACGTGCCCGGCGTCGTCCCCTGGCCTGGGCGGAAACATGGGTGTCCGCCCCGATGCCGACCCACCCGCTGCTGGGCGAGGCTGGACGGGCGCCGCGGTTCCGGGCCGACCAACCGCCCGGGTCCCGGGACGCTGTTAGAAAGGACGCGGAGCGCACCGGAGAGGAGGCGGCAGACGTGTCACTGTCGCTGTTCTGGCGGATCTTCCTGCTCAACGCGGCGGTACTCGTGGTCGCCACGGTCCTGCTGTTGCTCGGCCCGATCACCGTGTCGACCCCCGTCGTGCTCACCGAGGTGGCGGTCCTGGCCGGCGGCCTCGCCGCCATGCTGGTGGCCAATGCGCTGCTGCTGCGCGTCGGACTGGCACCGCTGGAGCGGGTCACCCGCACCATGCGGACGATCGACCTGCTGCGTCCCGGGCACCGGCTGCCGGTCACCGGCCAGGCCGGAATCGCCGACCTGATCCGCACCTTCAACGCCATGCTCGACCGGCTGGAGGCCGAACGCGCCACCAGCGCGGCGCGTGCGCTCTCCGCCCAGGAGGCCGAACGGCGGCGCGTCGCCCGGGAACTGCATGACGAGATCGGCCAGACGCTGACCGCCGTGCTGCTGGACCTCAAGCGCGTCGCCGACCACGCACCACCACCTGTCCGCGACGAGCTGCACCAGGTGCAGGAGACCACCCGCAACAGCCTCGACGAGATCCGTCGCATCGCCCGCCGGCTGCGCCCCGGCGTCCTCGACGAACTCGGCCTGGCCAGCGCGCTCAAGGCCCTCACCACGGAATACACCACCGCCGGGCTGGCCGTGCACCGGCACCTCGCCGGGGACCTCCCGGAGCTCGACGACCAGGTCGAACTGGTCCTCTACCGGACCGCCCAGGAGGGGCTCACCAACGTCGTCCGGCACTCGGGGGCCCGCACGGCGCACCTGATCCTGCAGCGCACCGCCGGCGGCGTCGAGCTGCGAATCCGCGACGACGGCCACGGGATCGCGACCGCCCACGAGGGCGCCGGCATCCGCGGCATGCGGGAACGGGCGCTGCTCATCGGCGCCGACCTCACGATCGGCCCGGACCCGACCGGCGGCACCGACGTGTGCCTCCGGGTACCGACGCGAAACGAGACCAGCTGACCATGCCCGGACCCACCCGCATCCTGCTCGCCGACGACCACGGTCTGGTACGCCGCGGCGTGCGACTCATCCTCGACAACGAACCCGACCTCACCGTCGTCGCCGAAGCCGCCGATGGTGCCGAAGCCGTCGAGCTGGCCCGCACCGCGGCCCCGGACCTGGCCATCCTGGACATCGCCATGCCCCGGCTGACCGGTCTGCAAGCCGCCCGGCAGATGTCCCGCGCACTGCCCGACCTGCGCATCCTGATGCTGACGATGTACGACAACGAGCAGTACTTCTTCGAGGCCCTCCGCGTCGGCGCCGCCGGCTACGTGCTCAAGTCGGCGGCTGACCGCGACCTCATCGACGCCTGCCGGGCAGCCATGCGCGACGAGCCGTTTCTCTACCCGGGGGCCGTCACCACCCTCATCCGCGACTACCTCGGACAGGGCAGCAACCCCGACACCGTCACCGCGCGGCGGATCACCGACCGGGAGGAGGAGGTCCTCAAGCTCGTCGCCGAGGGGCACAGCAGCAAACAGATCGCCGACCTGCTGTTCCTCAGCGTCAAGACCGTCGAACGGCACCGGTCCAACATCCTGCAGAAGCTCGGGCTCCGCGACCGGCTCGAACTCACCCGCTACGCCATCCGGGCCGGCCTCATCGAACCGTGACACCGCCTCGCGAGGCCACCCGGCACAGGACGACGTCCGCCGGCACTCAGGCCGTAGCGGCGGGTATCCGGGGTCGCGGTTCGCGCGGTCGGCCGCGGCGCAGGTCGAAGGTGTCCGGGTACCGGACGAACGCCCACGTGGCGAGGGCGAGCGCGATCAGACACAGCGCTCCCGGGACGACGAAGCCGACCTGGTGCCCCAGCGTGGCAACCGACAACGTCGCCACGAGACTCCCGTTGACGGTCGCCACGTTCTCGTGACTGAGATATACCGACGTGGCCCTGCCGGCGTGACCGGACATCAACCGCTGGGCCAGGTCGATGCCGGCAACGATCGTGGCGGCGCCGAACACCGCGTAGCCGACCTGCAGCAGCATCAGCTGCCCAGGCGTGGCGACCACGACGAGGCCGCCGTAGTAGACCACGCTCGCGGCGCCGCCCACCAGGAACACCTTGCCGCGGCCCCAGCGCAGCGCCGCGAATGCCGCCGCCGGCATGAGGACCAGCTCGCACAGCGGTGGCAGCGCGAGCACGATTCCTGTCATCTGCAGCGGGGCGTGCAGGGACACGGTCACCAGGATCGGCAACTGGGACAGCAGCATGACGCGTCCGCTGGTGAACAGCACCATCACGACCACGAGGACCAGCAGCAGCCACTGACCGCCGACCGTCCTCGGCTGGGCGTCGCGCTGCTCATCGGTGCTCCGATGCGGGTGCGGTGCTGCGGAGGCACCCGTGGCGTGCCCGCGCAGCAGGTACCACGACAGCGCCAGACAGCCGAGGCAGACGACGGCCACGACCCGGAAGAGCGGACGTGCCCCGAGGTAGGCCAGGCCGAGACCGCCGAGGGCGAACCCGGTGAACGAACCGATGGACAACACGACGCGCATCATGGCGATCACGGCGGTGGAGGTGGCGGTGTCGTCCCGGCGTTCGACGAGGTCACGCGCGTAGGCCATCAGCTGCGCATTGGGCACGCCGACCGCGCAGAAGAAGGCGACGCCGACGGCGAGCATCGCCGGGTACGTCCGCACGCTCGCCAGGACCGCGTAGCCGATGCTCAACCAGGCGAGGCTCGCCGGGATGAGCAGTCGTCGGACGCCGCCGAGATCGGAGACGTGGCCCGTGGCGAGCAGCACCGCCATGCTGGCCAGCGCGACGACGACAAAGTTGAGCGTCACCATGGTGTCCGAGGCGCCCAGCTCGTCCCGGGCGAACAACGACAGGACGCCGAGCGCTGCGAACGACGCCGTCGAGCTGACCAGCATCAACACCATCAACGGCCGGTACGGCGCCGCGGCGCGCCACGCGACCACGAACCGGCCGGTGCGGTGGGCGTCGCGCCGGGAGTCGGGCTGCGTCACCACCAACACCTCCGTCCACCGTGAAAGTCGACGTGGTCAGCTGCCGCGCGTGGCCGTCCTCGACGGAGAACGTGATCAGCCCCGGGCGATGGTCGCCTACGGTGAATCATGCTCCTCGAAGGCGGCTAAGGCGAGTAGCCGCAGCTCGTGCGGCCGGCGGGCCCACGTCTTGTGCCGCCACTCGTTGCCTGCGTCATCAGTTGAGCGTCTCCTCCCGCTGCCGGGTCAACCGCACGTTCCACCGTGACTGATCGGGGGTCAGCCCGCGACGACCCGGTTGATGAAGGCGACCAGGTTGACCATCGCCCGATCGATCCGCTCCTGCAGGGTCAGCGTCTCCTCCCGGCGGACCAGCCGCATCTTCGGCTGCCGCTTGCCCCGCAGGTAGAGCGAGCAGGCCAGGTCGGCGCAGAGGTACTCACCGATCGTGTTGCCGTTCCGCCCGGCCGCCCCGGCCAGGGGCGCGACGAACAACGCCACCCCCGACGCCGTGTGATCGGTCAGACAGATCCGGCACATGCTCGACCGCAGCGTGCTCGACTTGTACGCCTCGGGCCGCCGTAGCACCACGCCCGTCGGCCCGTCCTCACCCGGCAGGACCAGCAGCGCCCGCAGCGGGGCGCCCGGGTCTGTCCAGCCGAGGAAGTCCAGATCGGCCCAGGGAATGGTGCCCTCCGCGAAGCCCGCGGGCATCCGGATCCGGCTCGCCTCGCCCTTGCTGCAGTTGACGAAGGACCGCCGGATGTCCTTCTCCTCGAGTGGTTGCATGCCGGGGAAGCTAACCGGGCCCACGGCCCCCGGTCACCCGATTTTCGGCTGGTCAGAACAGCGTCGACGGCCCGACCGGCGTCGGCTCGGGCAGCGGCTCGACCCCGGGCAGCCGGGCCCGGACCTCGTCGTGGAACTGGCGGGCGAGGTCGGGCGCGTCGGCGTTGTCCGGCGTGTGCACGAACACGGTCGGCGAGCGGCCCTCGCGCAGCCAGCCGGTCACCACGTCGAGCCACGGCTGCCAGCCCTCGACCGTCCGCGCGGGGTCGTCCCGGCCCAGGTACCGGACGATCGGCCGATCGGTCAACGCCCTGGTGCGCAGCGGTGTACGCGGCTTGCGGGTCCACGCCTCCCGTTCCGCGTCACTGGTCGGTGGGATACGGAAGAAGGCGGTGGTGTCGAAGGGAATCCACTCCGCGCCGACGCGGTCGAGCGTCTCCTCGAGCGTGCGCACCGCCCGGGGGTCGTCGAAGAACGCGGGGTGGCGGACCTCCACGGCGTACCGGTGGTCGGTGGGCAGCCCACGCAGGAAGCGGGCGAGCTCGGGTACGCCGGCGGGGCCGAACGAGCCCGGCAACTGGATCCACAGGGCGTGGGCCCGCGGGCCGAGGGGCTCGATCGCGTTCAGGAAAACCCGTAGCTCGTCCTCGGCACCCGTGAGCCGGCGTTCGTGCGTGACGGCCTTCGGCAGCTTGAGCACGAACCGGAAATCACGGTCGGTCTGCCGCGCCCACGACGCCACCGTCTCCCGCGCCGGCGTCGCGTAGAAGGTGGTGTTCCCCTCGACCGCGGTGCACCAGCCGGCGTACGCGCGCAGCCGCTCGTTCGCCGCCAGTGGGTGCGCCAGAAAGCGTCCCTGCCAGGACTTGTGCGTCCACATCGCGCACCCGACGTGCAGGCGCATCCGGCCCTCCTCACCGCTCGACGGCACGGCGCGGGGCAACCCCGCGCCGTGGGTACGGTATCCGGCCGGGCCGACCGGAGCCCGGGACGCCCGCCCCGGCTTGATGTCGGCGCGGCCCCGCAAAGCCACTGACACACCGTGTCAGTGGTGCGGGCCTAGCGTGCCCGGCATGACGAACACCGATTTCGACTTCCTGGCCGGCCAGTGGGACAGCCGCCAACGCCGGCTGGTCAAGGTGCTGGCGGGGTGCGACGAGTGGTACGAGTTCGACGCGACCCTGGACTGCCAGGTGCTGCTCGACGGCACCGGCGTCTTCGACGTGCTCCGCGCGCCGGAGCGCGACCTGGAGGGCGTCACCCTGCGGTTGTACAGCCCGCAGGAGCGGGTGTGGCGGATCTGGTGGGCTTCCAAGGCCAGCGGCGGCCAGCTGGACGTGCCGGTCGTCGGTCGGTTCGACGACGGGGTCGGCACCTTCGAGTGCGACGACACCTGGCAGGGGACCCCGATCCGGGTGCGCTACCAGTGGTCCCAGGTCGATACTGCGCACCCCCGCTGGGAGCAGGCGTTCTCCGTCGACGGGGGTGCGAGCTGGGAGGTCAACTGGGTGGCCACGTTCAACCGACGTGCATGAGTGGCGAACTCCCTCCACAACCACCGGCCTCGTGACCAGCCGGGGCCGGGTCGCCGAACCGGTCGCTCTGCTGCGCCCTCCGACCGCTTGCCCCGCTGGTCACCATTTGTCCCACGGGATGGTCCAGTCGCCCACCCCGTCGGTGAGCGCCATCGCTCGCGGGGTGTTACGCACGTCGACCACGTCACCGAGCCGGAACGTGTCGTAGAACCAGCGGGCGTGGGCCGGCCCGACGTTGATGCAGCCGTGCGAGGTGTTCTGGCTGCCCTGAGCACCGACGTTCCAGTCCGCCATGTGGACGAACTCGCCGGAGTACGAGATCCGCAGGCAGAGCTGGATGACCTCGTCGTAATAGTCGGGGTTCTTGGGGTCGGTGACCCCGTAGCTGGCCGAGGTCATCCGGTGCGAGGGCTCGCGGGTCATCACCACGTGCGGGCCGGACCGCGTCCAGTAGCTGATGGTCTCCCCGTTCGCGCCCGTGGTGGTGCCGCCCTTGCCCATGCTGATCGGGATGTCCCGCACCAGCTTGCCGTCGAGGTAGACCTTCATCCGGTGGCTCCTGGCGTCGGCGATGGCGATGCGGGACGGGCCGATGGTGAAGTTCGTGCTGACGTTGGTGCCGCCGTAGACGCCCTGGCCGAGGTCCTGGCCGAAGAGGTTGACCTTCACCGAGATCTTCGTGCCGGGCGTCCAGTACTTCGCCGGCCGCCAGTGCGCGTTGCGGCTGTCGATCCAGCGCCACCGTCCCTCGACGGCCGGCGTGGTCTGCACCAGCATCGCCTTCTCGGCCTCGGTGCGGTTCTTGACCGGCCTGCTGAAGTGCACCATGACCGGCTGGCCGACCCCGTACGTGCCGCCGGCCTGGAGGGCGGCCAGCGCGTTGGCCTGGAACGTGGCGGAAGCGACCCCGGACGGCTTGAGGGTGCTGAAGCTGCTCCGGTGCTCGGTCAGCGCGCCGGCCGGGTCGGCCACCGACACGGTGACCGTGTAGGTCTTGCCGTAGGCCAGCTTGCCGGTCGAACGCCAGGTGTGGTCGTCGCCCAGCTTGCCGGCGACGGTCTTGCCGCCGGTGGCCACCGAGACGTCCTTGAGGGTGCCGCCCTCGGCCGCCACGACGACCTGCTCGAGCGGTGACACCTTGGTGGCATCGGCGGCCGGCGTGACGGTCACCCGAACCTCGTCCGCCGGCGCGTTCGCCGCGGCCGCACCGGGCTGCGACCACGCCGCGCCGGACGGCGACGTCTTCTGATTGCAACCTGCCGTCACCAGGCCGGCCGTGACACCCAGACCGGTGGCGATCAACTTTCGACGACTGATCATCGCGTTCCTCTCCGCCGGGAGAGTACTCCCAGCGGCGCCCCATCCCGAGGGCCGGCGTCGATTCCGTTACCCGCGCCGGGTGGGGTGGCTGGCCGGCGTGCCGCGCAAGCCGCTGACCGTCCCGTGCGACGATGGGTCGGAGGCGCCGTCAACCAGTCAACCTGGGTTCTGCCGCCCCTCGGCCACCAGGACCACCGGGTAGCCGTCGGCGACGAGGGCGGTGAAGATCTCGTTCATCAGCTCCGGCTCCCGCGACGGATCCTCCAGCTCAAGATCGACCACGTATGGACCGCTGGCCTGCCGCTGCCTGTCGTCGGGTTGGCGCAGCACCCGGACGTAGCCGGTGGGAAGCGTGCCAACCACCGACTGGCGCTCGCCGGGCACCTCTCGGACCGCCGCGCCGGTCACCCGGGCGACCAACTCCACGATCTGCTCGAACGACCGCCGCCGGTCGACGGCGCCCACCAGCAGCCGGTGGTCCGTCATCGCGCGCCGTTCCGCCGTTGCCCGCTGTCCCGCGGTGCCGGAGCGAGGAGATAGACGATGTCGTCGAGCGCTGTCACCAGGGCACCCAGTGCGCCCCCGGTCACGGCGGCGACCACCGCCGGCCCTGCATCGACGGCTCCGCCGGGCAGCGAGGCGAGCAGACCGGCTGCCGCCACCGCGACGAGCAGCGCGTTACGCAGCACGTGGCGGCGCCCCAACGGGATCTCCGAGCGGCCGAAGCATCGGCATGGGGCGGTGTTTCCGTGTCGCATCGACCCGACGATCACAACGGTGAAGCCCACGAGCAGCCCGGCCGCGAGTAGGAAACCGGCCGTCCCGGGACCCGGCGCCGGGATCACCAGCAACAGCGCCACGACGATCTCGGCGCCGACGGAGATGATCGCCGCCAGGCGGGTCAGCGACGGTGCGACGACCGCCATCCGCTGTATCGACCGCACGAACTCCACGAAGGCCTGCCGGTTTCGCAGCTTTCCGGCGACCGCGACGGCGAACACCGCGGCAAGCAGGGACCGGCAGCCGATGGCGAGATACAGCATCATGTGACCTTCCGCTGGTTGCCCAGCTAAACGACAGCAGCCTCGGCGTCGGTCCTGGCCAGCCGTTCCAGTTTCGTCCGATCAACCTTGCCGGAGGTGGTGAGTGGCAGTCGCGCGACCGGTCGGTAGCGCGCGGGCACCATGTACGGAGGCAGGAGGGACCCGCCGTGTCGGCGAAGCCGTGCCGCCAGATCCGGCGCCGCGGGGCCGTTCGGGACGACGAAGGCGACCAACAGTTGGGCGCCGCCCGGCGTGGTGGTGAGCACCACCGCCGCCTCCCGGACCTCTCTGGCGGCGCGCAGCACAGCCTCGATCTCGCCCGGTTCGACGCGGTAGCCGCGTAGTTTGAGCTGTCGGTCGTTGCGGCCGAGATATTCCAGCGCGCCGTCGGGCAGCCGGCGGACCAGGTCGCCCGTCCGGTAGTAGCGGACCGTCGGGTCGTCCTCGTCGACCACGAAGCGTTCGGCGGTGAGGTCGGGCCGGTCGAGGTACCCCCTGGTCACGGTCGGGCCCGTGAGCCACAGCTCGCCGACCGAGCCGAGCGGCACGGCGCGGCCGTGCGGATCCCGGATCTCCGCGCGGACGCCGGGAAGTTCGGTGCCGATGGGTGACCGCACCGACCCGGAAAGGTCATCCCGGGTGAGGACCCGGCCCGTGGCGTAGACGGTCGTCTCGGTTGGCCCGTACATGTTCAGGACAACCGGCGCCGGCCCGGGCAGGCGGTGGAGGAAGTCCCGGACCACGTCCAGTTCTACGCTCTCTCCGGCGAGGATGAGCTGGCGAAGGGTGAGCGTGTTGCCACGGTCCCGCGCTGTGCTGTGGGCCAGTGCGCGGAAGGCCGACGGGACCTGGCAGAGCACGGTGATCCGGGCGTCGGAGAGCAACTGGAGTAGGTCCGGTGCCGAGCGTGCCACCTCCAACGGAACCACCACGGCGGTGGCCCCGGTGGCGAGGCATCCCCACAACTCCCAGACGGAGACGTCGAAGCCGGACGAGTGGAACAACGCCCACCGGTCGGTCGCGTCGACGCTGATCAGGGACAGCGCGGCGGGCAGCAGCGAGAGGAGGTTGTCGTGTGACACCACGCAGCCCTTCGGAGCGCCGGTGGAGCCGGATGTGTAGATGAGATAGGCGGGATCGCTCGGCCGAACGCTCGGCCAGTCGGCGGGGATCCGCGCCGTACCTGCCGCTCGCGGCGAGACGATCCGCACCTCGCAGCCGGTCGGCGGGGACTCGTCCGTCACCAGACGGCGGACCTGGGCGTCGGCGAGCAGATGGCGAATCCGGTCCGGCGGCTGCACCGGATCGATCGGCAGGTACGCCGCGCCGGACTTGAGGACCCCGAGGATCGCGATGACGACGTCGGCCGACCGGGGCAGCATGATCCCGACGAATTCGCCGGGCTGAACGCCGTCCGCACACAGTTGTGCGGCCAGCCGGTCGGAGGCCGCGTCGAGGTCGGCGTAGCTGAGCCGCCGACGTCCGTCGACGACAGCCAGGGCATCGCCGCGGTCGGCGACCACTGCCCGGAACAGTTGGGGCAGCGAGGCGAAGGTGGCCAGGGCGGGTCGCGGTTCAGTCGGGGACACGGGTGAACTCCTTGCGCAGGATGGCGGCCACCGACTTGTCGCGCAGCAGCGGCAGAGTGCCGGCTGCCGCGGCGGTGCGGCTGGTGACCGAGGCGGCGATGGCGTGCCACTGCTCGTCCAGCCGATGCTCGGCGGACTGGACGAGGGTGAGCGCGCCATCGAAACGAAGCGGGGGATAGTGGTCCTGAGCGAAGGACTCCATGGCCCACACCACCTGACGCCAGTACAGGTCCGCCGGAACCATCCCCTCATCGAGCCAGGCCTCGGCCGCCATTCGTTCGACCAGCCGCTGGTGCGTCGCGCCCAGGTCGGGCATCGCGAACCAGTTGCGCAGCACGTCAAGCCGGAAGTCGTACCGCTCGCGCAGCCCCCAGCCGGGGTCGAGCTCCGGTTGGCCGGGTGCCCTCGTGTTCACCAGGACGAGCGCCGCGACCGGTACGCCGTCCGCGCCGAGTTGCCGGGCGGCCTCGTAGGCGATCCGCCCGCCGGTGCACAGGCCGAGGAACAGGTACGGCCCGCTCGGGCACACCGCCCGGATCTGGGTCAGGTGATGGCGGGCCGCGTCCACGACGGACAGGGGTGGACGGTGCCGGTCCCACAGCCCCCGCGCCTCGGTGCCGAAGACCGGACGGCCGCACCGGAACGCGTCGACCAGGCCGCGCATGAACCGGATGTTGCCCAGATCCCAGTGGAAGCAGAAGATCGGCGTGCCGGAGCCGTCGGCCAGCTGCACCAGCCCGCCACCCTGGCCGGGCTCGGTGGCGGGGCGGCTGCCGCGCCACACCGTGCCGAAATCCGGGGTGGTGTGGACCGTTCGCGCAGCGCCCTCCGCGTGCGCCCCTTCCAGCGCCGCCGCCAGCGCGGCGGGCGTCCGGTACGTGAAGACGTCCCCGGACGTCAGCGGCAACCCCTTCCGCCGTGCCTCGTCGACCACGGTGGGGACCAGCAGCGAATAGCCGCCCAGGTCGAAGAAGTCGTCTTCCGGGGAAACCCGGATGGCGAGCAGGTCACGCCAGATTCGGCAGATCGTCTCCGTCGTGTCCGCCCGCGTCGCCGCGTCCGTCATGGCCGACCGCCAAACCGGCGCAGTACCGTCGCCACGACGTTGCCGGTCGGGATGAAACCCAGGTGCCGGGAGTCCAGGCTCTGGTCCGGGTTGTCGCCGAGGACCACGACGTGCCCCGGGGGGACCAGCGCGACGCCGGTGGCCGGAACGGTGTGGGGTACCTGATCACCGGCCACCGCCACGACTCTCTTGATCAGCCACGGGCTAGCTGACGAGCCGGGTACGCCGACCGGGCGTGGGTTGCGGAAGACCACTACTTGCCCCGGCGCGAGCGGGGATCGCGCCAGACGCCGCAGGGCCAGCAGCCGGTCGCCGTCCTGATAGTTCGGTGACATGCTGGGCCCGGACACCTCAGTGATGATCAGCCGCCGCCGGATGAACAACGAGCCGGCGCCGAGTACGGCGATCAGTGTGCTGGCCAAGACCCAGGTCATGCCCGTACCTCCGGATTCAGGTCGCTGCGGTAGCCTTCCGCCTGCATCGTGAACAGGCGGGCGTAGAGGCCGTCGCGGGCCATCAGTTCGTCGTGCCGTCCCAACTCCGCGACGCAGCCGTCGGCGAGGACGGCGAGTTGGTCCGCGTCCCGGAGCCCGCCCAGCCGGTGGGAGATCAGCAGGCTGGTCCGCCCGGCCCGGTGCGCCTTGACTCGGCGGTGGATGTCGAACTCCGCCTCCGGGTCGAGGCTGGCGCTGGGCTCGTCCATGATCAGCAGGTCGCGTTCGCCGCGCAGGATCGCCCGGGCGAGCGCCACCCGCTGCCACTGCCCGCCCGACAGCACGACGCCGGTCGCCTCGTCGTCCGCGTCGGTGTCGAAGAAGACCCTGGTCAGCAGGGTGTCATAGCCCTTTGGCAGGGACATGAGGTCGTCGTGGATCCCGGCGCCGTAGGCGGCTCGGCGCACGCTGGGCTCGTCCTGCAGCAGGCGGAGGTCGCCGAGTCCGACGTTCTCGCCGGCGGACAGGTCGTAGGTCATGAAATCCTGGAACAGTGCGCTGATCCGGTTCCGCAGCTCCGCCGGGTCGAGATCGCGTAGGTCGACGCCGTCCCAGCGCACGCTCCCGCGCTGCGGATCGTAGAAGCGACACAGAAGCTTCACCAGCGTGCTCTTGCCGGAGCCGTTGTGCCCGACCAGCCCGACCGTCTGCCCGTACGGGATCGTCAGGTTGACGCCACGTAGCACCCACGGGTGGCTGGGGCTGTACCGGAACCAGACGTCCCGGAACTCGATGCCGGAGCGCAACGGGGCCAGGGTGACCGGGTGTGGGCGCAGGGGCAGGTCGGAGCGGGTCGCCTCGATGTCGCGGAAGTGCCGGAACAGTAGAAGTTGCCGGTGGGTCGACGCGATCTGGTTGACTAGCGCCGCGTTGCCGGCCTGGACGCCGGCCGCTGCGGCCACGAACATCGCCACGTCGCCCACGCTGATCGTGCCGCCCCGTACGCCGCTGACCACCCAGATGATGCCGCCACCGGTGATGGCCGCCGACAGTACGCCGAGCGACACCTGGATGAGCATGTTGCGGCGGTCCAGCCGGCGTTGCTTGTCGTTGGCCTGCCGCCGCTCCGCCAGCATCCGGGCCCGGAAGAAGCCGCCGAGCCCGAACAGCCGGACCTCCTTGGCCGCCTCGATGTTGGCCATGAGGTCGGCGTAGAAGAACTCGCGCCGTTGCGCCGGCCCGATCTGCCACAGCATCGCGGCGGTGCGCCGGGCCAGCGCCAACTCGGCCAGGAGGGCCGGGACCGCCCCTGCGGTGATGACGGCGGCCATGACGGGACTGATGGCCAGCAGCGTGGTGAGGAACCCACCGACGGTGAGCAGGCTTCCGCCCAGGCCGAGGGCGCCGTCGACTACCTGCACCGGGGTGCCGCTGGACTGGGTCGCCATCCGCAGCCGGTCGACGAACGCCGGGTCCTCGAACCGGGCGAGGCCGGGCAGCCGGTTCAGCGCCGAGTAGAGCCGGTCGGTGGCCGTGAGTCCGGTGGCCCGCGCCAGCTCCGAACGTAGATAGCTGGACAGTGCGGGCAGGGCGGCCAGCGCGAGGCCGAGCACGCAGAGCCCGAGGCCGAGACCGATCACCGCGGTGTCGCCCGCGGTGATCCGGTCCAACAGCAGCTTGACGGTCAGCGCGCTGCCGACCGGGACCGCCGCGGCCGCGACCGTGCAGACCGCCAGCAGGGTCAGCGCCCCGGGCGCGGCGCGCCAGGCGAGGCCGGCCGCCACGGCGAGCGTGGCGCTCGTACGGCCCCGGTCGGCGACGGTCATGCTCGGACGGCGGTGGGTAGCCGGTCGACCACCGTCTCTGTCGCGACCACCACCCCGTCTTCCAGGACGAGCAGAGCGGGGGTGCCGATCACACCGAGCGCCTTGGTGATCGGGCCGCCCTGCGGCTCGACGACCACCGGGCAGCTCTCCTCGAGCCGGGCGGCCAGCTCCATGTGGTCGTCGCCGTCGGTCATCACCACGGCGATGGCCGAGTCCGCGCGTCCGGCGTATTCGATGAAGCCGGGCAGTTGGCGGTGGCAAGGCGTGCAGGTCGGGGAGAAGACACCGACCACCGTCCGCCGGTCGAGCAGCCGGTCGGAGATGGTGACACCCGTGGTGGACACGGTCGTGAACTCGCCGGTCCTTGCTCCGACCGGCAGCGACATATCGGGCTGGCTCGGGTCGGACGAACGGCTCTCGTACTCCCGCAGGCGCTGGATCACGCCGAGGAGGAGGAGAAGGTTGAGGGCGCAGACGAGCGCCAGGATGGTCATCGCGACCGTGGTCACGGACACCACGCCTCCATGTTGCTGGAATGGTTGACGGAAGGGGACCGGGGCACGGCCAGGAGCCACCCGGACACTCGTCCGGCCTGGTGGCCCCTGGCCGCCGGCCTACCGTTCGCAGCGTCCGGCCGTTACCGGCACACGCAGCGCGTCGGGCAGTTGTCGTACGTGGTGCAGCAGTAGTTCACGCACGTCGCCGTGCATAGGCAGTACGTGCCGAGGGAGATGCACCCCGCCTCCGCGGTCATCCTCGGCGCAACCAGTGACAGCAGCCGTTCGGCCGCCCGGGTCACCACTCGCATGGCTCCACCTCCGTGGGTCCGACCCGTTACCAGTTGCAGGGCGCGGTCTTGGACGGGCAGTTGTCGTAGGAGTAGATGCAGATGCCGTTGCAGTTCGGCGAGTACTTGGAGATGAAGATGCAGGCGGCCTCAGCCGTCACCTTCGGCGCGAGACGATTGAGGAGGGCGTACCCCACCCGGTTGACGATCTTCATTTGCCGGTTCTCCTTCCGGTGTTCGTACTGGCGGTCCAGACTCTGCCGGGCAGGAGTGTCGATCTTGATGGCGAACGTGTGTCGATCTTGTTCTATCGTCCTCTGTGTACGAATCCGTGGACACGGCGCGTCGAGCGCGGCGAGGATGTGACGTTGGTGGAGTTTCGTCTGCTGGGCCCGGTGGAGTTCTGGCGTGACGGGCGCCAGGTCCAATTGACCGGCCACAAGCTTCGGTCGGTGATGGCGGTGCTGGCGCTGAATGTCGGCCGGCCGGTGCCCGCGGACCGGCTGATCCGGCTGGTGTGGGCCGAGGACGCGCCACCGTCCGCGCCGAGACTGCTGCAGCATCAGGTCTCCTCGTTGCGGGCCCTGCTGCCCGACCCGGCCCTGATCCACCGGTCTCCGGCCGGCTACGAACTGCGGACGCCGCCGGAGCAGATCGACCTGCACGTGTTCGACGCCCAATGCGAATCGGCCGCGGACGCCCTGCGCGGCGGCGACGCCGATCTCGCTGCCCGCCAGCTGCGGTCGGCCCTGGCGCTGTGGCGCGGCCCGGCACTGTCCGGCACCACCGAGGAGCTGACCACCGCCTTCGGGCCGGCCCTCGAGGAGCGCCGCTTGGCCGCGCTGCTGAACCGGATCGACGCCGACCTGCGGGTGGGGCGGCACCTGCAACTGCTCGCCGAGCTCAGCCAGCTGGCGGCCGACCATCCGTTCGACGAGCGGCTGCGGGGCCAGCTGATCCTCGCGCTGGACCGGGCCGGCCGCAAGGCCGACGCGGTCGACGCCTACCAACAGATTCGCCGCCTGCTCGCCGACGAGCTCGGCATCGAGCCGGGCCCGCTGCTGCAGCGCACGTTCCGGCAGGTGCTGGGCGCGACGGACGAGGACAACGGCGCGGTCTCCGCCGGCGGCGAACCGACACCTCCGTCGGCACCGGCCGCCGCGACCACCGGTTCCCCGACCCCTTCCCGCGTGCCACGTCAGCTGCCCGCCACCGTGCCGGACTTCGTCGGCCGGGCCGAGGCGCTTACCGCACTGCACACGCTGCTCACGGGCGGGCATGCGGTGAGCGCGATCGTCGGACCCGCCGGCGTCGGCAAGACCACGCTGGCCGTGCACTGGTCCCACACGGCGGCCCGGCACTTCCCCGACGGGCAGCTCTTCGCAGACCTGAGGGGCTACGACCGGGACGAACCCGTCGCCCCGCAGGTGGTGATCGGCGGACTGCTACGCGCCCTCGGCGTACCCGCGGACGAGGTGCCGCCTGACCTGGCGGAGCGTACCGCCCTGTACCGGACGCTGCTCGCCGACCGTGCGGTGCTCGTGCTGCTGGACAACGTACGCTCCGCGGAACAGGTCCGGCCGCTGCTGCCCGGCTCGAACCGGTGTGCCGTCGTGGTGACCAGCCGGGACGAGCTGGCCGGCCTGGTGGCCCGGGACGGGGCACGCCGCATCATCCTCACCCCGCTCACCGCGCCCGAGGGTCGCGACCTGCTGCGCCGTACGCTGGGAGCGGACCGGGTCGAGGCCGAGCCGGCAGCGGCCACCATGCTGACGATGCTCTGCGACGGGCTCCCGCTCGCCCTGCGGCTGGCCGCCGAGCGCATGAGCCGCCATCCGGACACCCGGCTGACCCGCCTGGTCAAGGCGCTGGAGCTGGAGGCGCACCGGCTGGAAACACTGGACGCGGCGGGTGACCCGGCCGCCGCCGTCAGGGCGGCGTTCTCCTGGTCGTATCTCGCCCTGCCGCCCGCCGCCGCGCGGATGTTCCGGCTCCTCGGCCTCCACCCGGCCGCCGAGATCGATCCGACCGCCGCCGCCAACCTGGCCGGGCTGACGGGGCCCGAGGCCAGCCGGCTCCTGACCACACTGGCCGGGGTCCATCTGGTCACCGAGACCGCACCAACCCGGTACCGGATGCACGACTTGCTCCGGGTGTATGCGCTGGAGCAGTGCCGCGCGGAGGAGCCGGCGCCGGCCCGTCGCGCCGCCGTCGCCCGTCTGCTGGCCGGGTACGACGCTGCTGCCCGGCGCGCGGTGGACCTGGTCGCGCCGCACCGCCGGCGACTGCCAGCGGCCCCACCGCCCGGCTCGCTCGTGCTGCCCACCATCGCCAGCTACGACGAGGCGCTGGCCTGGCTGGACACCGAACGGGGCACACTCGTGGTTGCTGTACGGTACGCGGTGGCCGCCGGCGAACCGGCCTACAGCTGGCATCTCGCGCACACCCTGTGGCGGTATTTCCTGCTCGGCCGACACCTTGACGACTGGCTGACGAGTCACCAGGCCGCGGCACTGGCCGCCCGCGAGGCGGGCGACCGGACAGCGGAGGCGGAAATGCTCAACAGCATGGCGGCCGCCGACACCCACGGTGGGCGGTCCGCCCGGGCGGTCGACCGCTACCAGCGGGTGATCGAGCTGATGCGGGAACTCGGCGACCAGCGCGGCGAGGCCGGCGCCGTGGGCAACCTGGGCACTGCGTACCACCGCATCGGCCGCTACGCCCAGGCGCGACGGCACTACCTGGCGGCCCTGGACCTGTGCACCGACGAGGACCCGCGTGATCGGGCGTTCCTGCTGGGCAACATCGCCGAGGTCTCCTACCTGCTCGGCGACCACGCCGACGCGTTGCGGCACTACGAACGCTCGCTGGCCGTCAGTGAGGACGCCGACGACCGCTACGCGGAAACCTTCGCCCGCATCGGCCTCGGCGCCACCTACCGGGAACTCGGCCGCCTCGATGCGGCCGGGCGGCACCTCGAGCACGCGCTTCAGCTCAGCCGGGAGCACGCGGACCAGCACGACGAGGCGGCCTGCCTCGGCGAACTCGGGCTGCTACGGCTGCGCCAGGGGCGACCCGTCGAGGCGCTACAGCACCTCGACGAGGGGCTCGACCTGGGCCGGCGGGTCGGCGACCCGAACCTGACCGCAATGGTGCTCATCCGACGTGGCGACACGCTGTCTGCCATCGACAGTCGCGACGACGCGGAGCGCTGCTACCGGGAGGCGCTGGACATCGCCGACGCCGCCCGCGATCGGCTCCATCAGGCCCAGGCGCACCGCGGTCTCGCCACTGTCCGGCAAGCTGCCGGTGAGCGAGGCGGCGCCGCGCAGCACCGGCGCCAGGCGTACGACCTGTTCGTCAACCTCGGCCTGCCCGTCCCGTCCGACGTCGCCGGGGAGGACCCGCCCGGTCGCGACCATGGCTGAGCATGCCACTTCCTGGATGCCGGCACGATGTCCCATGGATCAACGGCTGTCGGTTGCGGCTCCTCCGCCGGGCCCGGTCAGCCGGAGCGCGGTGGGCGCGGCGGGTAGGGGAGCGGGCAGCCGCAGCGGGCCGGTGCCGGGCACGATGGCGCCGAGCACCCGGGACCCGGTCGCGCCGGTGCACGACGTCACGGTGGCGGGCAGACCGTGCGCGGTGTGCCAGCCGAGCAGCGCGAAGGCGATCGCCTCCTTGGTGTCGGCCGGCGCGCCGAACTCGTCGGTGGCGGTGACCCGCACCCGGGGCAGGCGTTCCCGCAGCATGCCCATCAGGGTCGGATTGGCGCAGCCTCCGCCGGCGGCGACGAGGGTGTCGACGTCGTGCCGGCGTACCTGGTCGGCGACGGTCTGCGCGGTGAGCGCGGTCAGCGTGGCGACGACGTCCGCGTCCGGCAGGTCCGGGTGCGTGCGCAGCGCCGACTCCAGGTACGCGGCGTGGAACAACTCCTTGCCGGTGGTCTTCGGCGCCTCGAGCCGGTAGTACGGCTCGGCGATCAGCTCCGCCAGCAGGCCGGCGTGCACCCGGCCGGCGGCGGCGAGACGGCCGTCCGCGTCGTACCGCAGCCGGCCATCGCTGGCCCGCACCACGGCGGCGTCGATCAGCGCGTTGGCCGGCCCGGTGTCGTAGGCCACCGGGCCGCCGCCACCGGGCGGCCGCAGCACGGTCAGGTTGGCGATGCCGCCCAGGTTGAGCGCGGCCGGCCGGCCCCGCAGGCCGGACAGCAGCAGAACGTCCATCATGGACACCAGCGGCGCGCCCTGGCCCCCGGCGGCCACGTCCCGCACCCGTACGTCGGCGACCACCGGGACGCCGGTGCGCTCGGCGATCCAGGCCGGCTGCCCGATCTGCAGGGTGCCCCGCACGTGGCGCCCCTGCACCCAGTGGTAGACGGTCTGCCCGTGCGAGCAGATCAGGTCCACCCCGCCGGCGTGCCCGGCCGCGTCGGCCGCCACCTCGGCGAACGCCTGACCGATCAGGGTGTCCAGCTCGCAGGCCTCGGCGAAGGTCAGCGCCGCGGGTGGCAGGGCCCGCATCAGCCGGGCGCGCAGCTCCTCCGGGTAGGGCGCACTGCCGGCGTACCCGACCGTGCCGTGCAGCACCCCGTCGCGCAGCGCGAAGTCGACGGCCGCGACGTCGATCCCGTCGTGGGAGGTGCCGGAGATCAGGCCGAGCACCTTCACGGGCTCGCCTCCAGCGCCTTCCGCAGCCGGCCGCCGCTGGCGGCCAGCCGCTGGCGGGGGTCCGCCCCGTCGGCAGGGCCGTCGAGCATCAGGATCGCGGTCTTGACGTCCAGGTCGGCGCGGTCGAGCGCCGCCTCCGCCTCGGCGTGGGGCGCCCCGGTCACCCGCCGGATGATGCGCACCGCCCGGTCGCGCAGCTTGGCGTTGGTCACCCGCAGGTCGACCATGAGGTTGTCGTACGTCTTGCCCAACCTGATCATCGAGACCGTCGAGATCATGTTGAGCACCAGTTTCTGCGCGGTGCCGGCCTTCAGGCGGGTCGAGCCGGCCAGCACCTCGGGGCCGACCAGCACCTCGATCCCGTGATCGGCGGCGGCGCTCAGCGGGGTGTCGGCGTTGCACGACAGGCCGACGGTCAGCGCGTCCCGCTCCCTGGCGGCCCGCATCGCCGCCAGGACGTACGGGGTGCGGCCGCTCGCCGAGATCCCGACGACCGCGTCGGTGGCCGTGATGGCGCACTCGGCGATCGCCTGCGCGCCGGCCGCCTCGTCGTCCTCCACGCCCTCCTGCGCCGCGAACAGCGCCGGGGTGCCGCCGGCGATGACGGCGCGCACCAGCTCCGGTGGGGTGCTGAACGTCGGCGGGCACTCCGACGCGTCGAGCACCCCTAGCCGGCCGGCGGTGCCCGCCCCGACGTAGAGCAGCCGTCCGCCTGCCGCCAGCCGGTCGGCGATTCCTTCGATGGCCGGCACGATCTGTGGCAGCGCGGCCCGCACGGCGCCGGGCACGGTCGCGTCCGCGTCGTTCATGACCACGGCCAACTGTGCGACCGAGGCGGTGTCGAGGCCGGCGTACCGATCGTCGACCTGCTCGGTCAGCAGGTCACCCAGGCGATCCGTCATGCGTTGCGTCCACTTCTCGGGTCGAGGGCGTTGCGGAGCCCGTCGCCGAGCAGGTTGAGCCCGGCCCGGGCGCTGACCGCACGCCCGGCGACCGAGTATCACGGGGCCCGCGGAGCGCTGTCAACGTTTTCCACCTCATGACGGCAAGATGAAGAAAGTTGCCAGCCATGGGAATGCCGCTCGACCGACGCGTCACCGGGTACGCGCGAGCGCCTCCACCTCGGCGAGGGTGACGACCTCGTCGCACTCCCCGGGCGTCAACTTGTTGATCAACGCCTTGGCTGCCTGCGCCTGCGCTGTGGTGGGCAGGTCACCGGCCACGAGGCCGGGCAGGCTCAGCTCGTAGCCGACCCGGGCCCGGGGCGAGTAGCGCGCACGGTTACGGGCGACGGCGAAGGAGACGCGGATCGCGTGCTCGTTGCCGGGCGGCACGTTCGGCCGGTCCGTCTCCCGAGCGGCGAAGCGCATGCCGTGGTAGTAGGCGCACCGGTGACAGGTGACCGGACCGTGGGTGAGCGTGGATCCGCAGAGCGGGCACGTCAGCCGGTCGAGGGCCGCGTCCACCACCCGCCAGTCGTGCTCGTCGGGACCGTCCGCCACGAGCCAGCCCAGCGCCGTCTCCTCCGGCGAACCCGGGGCGACGTCCAGCTCGGCGAGCAGGCTCGCCCAGGCCAGTTCGAGTTCCGCCACGAGCTCAGCGACGGCCCGGGCCAGGGACGGGCTGCGCCACGTCGGAGTGCCATCGACCATGTCGCCAAGCATGCGCCCACGCCGGATGCCGCGACACCGGGTTCTGCCCGGGCACGGTCAGGAGAAGTGCGTCCTTGGCCGGGCCAGCCGCTCCCCGCCGACGATCAGGTCGACCTTCTCGTTGTAGAACGCGACCAGGCCGGCGATCGGCAGCAGCGCCCCGGTCGGAAAGCGGTACGACCAGGCCAGGTCCGGGTGCACCGTGCCGTCGCCGCGGACCGACCAGTAGTCGCTGGTCCGCCCCTTGTACGGGCAGGAGGTCCTGGTCTCCGACGGTACGAGGCGGTGGAAGTTCACGTCGGTGCGGTTCAGGTAGTAGCGAGTCGGCAGGCCGGTCTCGAAGACCAGCACCGGCGACGCCGACTCGGCCAGCACTGTGCCGTCGAGTTCCACCCGCACGCTGCGCGAGGATCGCACCGCGTCCACCCGGGCGTACGGGTTACGCGGATGGACGAAGACCTCCTCGTCCTCCTCGAACCAGCCGTCGAGCGCCGCCCAGTCGAACCGGATCGTGTCCGCCAGCCCGGGCAGCGCGTCGTCCCCGTACCAGCGGACGCACGAACCGCGGGTGGTCTCGCCGACCCGCAACCCGTGCAACCGCCCGGTGCCCCGCCGCGACGGGTCCGTACGCTGCTCGTCGACCAGCAGGTCACGGTTCACGTCCGCGCTCGGGATGTAGTACTGCGGGTAGAACGGCCACTCCCAGACGTACCGGGCCCGCGTGGTGTCCAGCACCGGCTCGGCGGCGAGGAACGCGCGGACCCGGCGCGGCACGGGCTCGATGTGGTCCACCGGGGTGATCGCCTTCGGGTAGTCCGGCACCTGTCCTGTCCTCCACTGCTGGCTCGCGTCGGGTACCGGTTCAACGATCGGCGCGGCCGTTCGCGGCGCGTGTGACCTGAGGCACCTTCGTCGCGAGTGGGAATGAGATCAGGGGTCCGGTGATTTGGTGGCAGGTGTGACCGCCGCACAGTTCTCCGCCCGCGTCCGGACGGACGTGGCCCCGTGACCGCGACCGTCGACACCATCGAGACACCCACGCCAACCCAGCTTTCCGGTGACCTGATGAGCACCCGGCAACGGCTGCGGCTCGTCCTCGTCCTCGGCTCGCTGATCGCCATCGGGCCGCTGACCATCGACATGTACCTGCCCGCGCTGCCGGCCATCACCACCGACCTGCACACCACGTCGGCGGCCGTCCAGCTGACCCTGACCGGCACCCTCGCCGGCCTCGCCCTCGGGCAGCCGCTCATCGGCCCGCTGTCCGACGCGGTCGGCCGACGCAAGCCGCTGCTCGCCGGCATCGCGCTGCACATCGTGGCGTCCATGCTGTGCGCGATCGCGCCGAACATCGGGATCGTCGGCACCCTGCGCGTACTGCAGGGGCTCGGCGTCGCCGCCAGCTCCGTGGTGGCGATGGCGGTGGTCCGCGACTTGTTCAGCGGCGCCGCCTTCGCCCGGCTCTTCTCCCGCCTGATGCTGGTCATGGGCGTGGCCCCGATCCTGGCCCCCACGCTCGGCAGCGGGCTGCTGCGCTGGTCGGACTGGCGGGGCGTGTTCGTGGCCCTCGCCGTCTTCGGCGTCCTGCTGGTCACGGTCGCGGCGTTCGGGCTCGCCGAAACCCTGCCGCCCGAGCGGCGCCGCCGCGGCGGGCTGGCCGCCACCGGGCGGGACTACCTCGCGCTGCTGCGCGACCGGACGTTCGTCGGCCTCGTGCTGGTCGCCGGGCTCGCCATGGCGGCGCTCTTCGCGTACGTGGCCGGGTCGTCGTTCGTCTTCCAGCAGCAGTACGGGCTGGACGAGCAGCAGTTCGGGATCGCCTTCGGCGCCGGCGCGGTCGGCCTGATCACGGCCACCCAGCTCAACGTGCGGCTGCTGCGCCGGTACTCGCCGCAGCGGATCCTCGTCACCGCGCTCGGCGTGGGCACGGCGGCCGGACTCGTGCTGCTCGCCGTCGCCGCCACCGGCTTCGGCGGCCTCGCCGCCATCCTCGCCTCGCTGTGGGTTGTGCTCGCCGCGGCCGGGCTCGCCATGCCGAACGCGCCCGCCCTGGCGCTGTCCCGCCACGGCGAGGCCGCCGGCACCGCCGCCGCCCTGCTCGGCGCGGTGCAGTTCGGCGTCGGCGCGTTGGCCGCGCCGCTCGTCGGCGTACTCGGCACCGGCAGCGTGGCGATGGCCGTGGTGGTCGCCGGCGGCATGGTCGCGGCGATGGCCGTCCTGCTCGTCGTGGTCCGGCCCGCGCGGCTGGCCGAGGTCGAGCCGGCCGTGGTCGCCGTGGCCGCGCACTGACCGGCGGCCCACCGGCCCGTCGTTGCCCGCCCCGATCGGCGCCCGCCGGATAGGGTCGGGCCTCATGCGGACCAAGCAGGAGCTAGCGGCGGCGATCCGGCGGGAGGGGCGAGCGGTGCTCGTCGTCAACGCCCACTCCCGCCGGGGCCGCCAGCTCTACGAAGGGGCCCGGTCGCGGCTGGTGGCGGCCGGGTTCACCCTGCTCGGCACATACCCGGTCGAGCGGCCCGGCGAGCTCGAACAGCGCCTCGCCGCGGCCGCCGACCTGGGGCCGGACCTGCTGGTCGCCGGCGGCGGTGACGGCACCATCGGCACCGCCGCCCGGCTGCTCGCCCACCGCGACATCGCGCTCGGCCTGCTGCCGCTCGGCACCACCAACAACTTCGCCCGCACCGTCGGTATCCCGCTCGACCTCGACGCCGCGGTCGGGATCCTCACCGCCGGCAAGGTGATCGACGTCGACCTCGGCCTGGTCGGGAACATGCGGTTCACCAATCACGTCGGCATCGGCCTGTCCGCCGACGTGATGCTCCGGACGCCGCCGCGGCTCAAACGGGCCATCGGCCGACTCGCGTACCCGCTCACCGCCCTGGGGCTGCTCACCCGGCACCGGCCGCTGCGGGTGACCGTGCGCGCCGAGGCGCGCACGCACGAGTTCGTCACCCACCAGTTGTACGTGGCCAACGGCGGCCACCAGGCCGGCCGGCCGATCACCGCCGACGCCAACGCCGACGACCGGCTGCTGGTGGCGTACCCCGTCGGCGGGTCGACGCGCCGCGGGCTGCTGCGCGACACCGCCCGCAACGCCGCCACCGGGCACCGCCGCACGCTCGGCGACGAGCCGTTCCTCGCCGTGCGCCAACTGTGGCTGGAGACCGACCGGCCCGCGCCGGTCGAGGTCGACGGCGAGCTGTACGGTGAGACGCCGATCCGGATCGGCCTGGACGCGAACGCGTTGCGCATCATGGCCGCCGCCGACAGCCCGGACCGCTGAGCCCGGCCGGCTGCCCGTCCTGCCCGACCGGCGAGCTCCCGCAGGCGCTGACGGAGTGCCGGTGGCGGCCCGGGCGGGCGGTTCGCCGCCCCGGAGCCCCTCAGTCCCGGCGGTCCTCGTCGGGTACCGGAATCTCCTGGTTCTGCTCCACGGCGTCCGCCGGGCTGACATCGCCGCGGACGGCGCCGGCCAGGTCGGTCTGGTCACTCGGCGGACGCAGGACGCCCTGCTCCGCCAGGTCCGCCTCGGACGCCTCCGGCACGGCGTCGGAGACTGCGTCCGGCGGACCGACCACGGTCTCGTTCTGCTGCTGCTCCTGCGCGTCAGCCTCCGGCGGCCGGTGCAGCGGGTCAGCCTGCTCGTCCCAGTTGGCGGTCATCGCGGCCTCCCGACCCGAGCGGCCCGCTCAGCGGGTGCGCTGCACGAAGGGCGCGGTCAGGTCGGCGACCTCGCCGAACTCCGCCGGGAGTTGGGACACCACGTCGTCATACCCTTCGGGTGGGAGGGCCTGGCGGAGGGCGTCGAACACCGCCGTCGCCCCGTCCTTCGCCCGCTCCGGGTCGACCTCGGCGCGCCCGCTGACCCGCTGCAGGAAGACGTCGAGCCCGAACCGCTCGGCGGTCTCGGTCGGGGCGAAGGCGTACGGCCGCAGGCCCTCGGGAAGCTGGCCGGCCAGATCACGCGCCTCGCCGCCGTCGATCCGCTCCGCCAGCGTCGTCAGCGTGGCCCGGACGAGGGCGGTCGCCTGCTGCGACGACGTCCCGGTGCGCTTCGCCACCAGGCCGATGAACTGGTTGTCGTCCATCATCAGGGCCCTTCTCTCGGACGGATGCCCGCGTCTTCCCCGCCGCCGCCGGCTCAAACGGCAGCAGCCGGTGCAGCACGACCAGCGGCACCACGCCGACCGGATACCAGAGCAGGTCCACCGGATCGAACTGGACGCCCAGCACCAGCCGGGCCAGCAGGCTACGTGCCGACAGCGCGGCCGGCACGCCGGTGAGCTGGAAACACTCCATCGCCCAGCAGAAGCCCGCCGCGATGGCCCCAGCCGGCACCGGGCGCAGGCGCGGCCACAGGAAGAGCACCCCGGCGTACACCAGCGACGCGTAGAGGGCGGTGCCCGAATACTGCTCGAGGCGGCCGTCGGCAAGGCCCCGGATGGCCAGCGCCACCGCCAGGAACAACGCCGCCGACACCAGCATGAGCAGCCGGAAAATGGCCGGCCGGATCGACATTCCGGCGATGCTATCGGCGCCGGGTCGTCCGCGCCGTCCCGAACCGGCGGCCCGTCAGATGATCCGGCGGGCCGCCGGCCGGGTCGCGCGTCAGCGGTAGACGTGCACGGGGACGCCGACCCCGATGACCGACCAGAGCCGGTTCATGGCGGGGATGGGCACCCGGACGCAGCCGTGGCTGGCCGGATAGGTGGGCACGGAGGTGGCACCGTGCACCGCGTAGCCGCGGTAGAAGTAGTTCGGCCGCCACAGCAGGCCGAGGTCGCTCTGCCGCCAGCCGTCGATGCGCCGCTCGATCTTGTAGTTGCCGGTGGGGGTGGGGGTGCTGGACTTTCCGCTGGAGGCGTCCAGGATCCGTACCACTGACCCCCCGCGCGCCAGGTACAGCACCTGCCGGGTCAGGTTGGCCTCCAGCGAATAGCCGGAGTGCGTGTACTTCGGCTTGGGGACGACCGGGCGGTCGAGCGCCGCCCAGGTGCGCGGCCCGACGATCCCGTCCCGGGCCAGCCCGTTCACCTTCTGGAAGGCGACGACGGCGTGGTGCGTCGACGGCCCGAAGTCGCCGTCGATCCCGCCGACGTCGTAGTGCAGCGCGGTGAGCCGGCGTTGCAGGGTGCTGACCGCCGCGCCCTTGGAGCCCTGCCGCAGGACCGGCTGGCTGCTCGCGGCGAGCGTGACGGTGGTGACGGTGCTGGGGGTGGGTGCGGCGGCCGACGCCGGACTGGCGGTCACGGCCAGGCCGCCGGCGGTCACGAGGAGGGCCATCCCGAGCGCGGCGCGCGAGGCGGGGTGGCGAAGGCGGGTGGTGTGTGGTGAGACGGGAAGCATCGTCCCTCCCTTCCGAATTCCTGAGCATGACGGTAGCCCGCGGAAGCGAGGATGGCTGCCCCGTTTTGTAACGGTTCCGCACGTTCGAGGTCAGGGCACGTGCGGCGTCAGGCCACCCGGGGCACGGGCTGGATCGGCAGCGCCACCCGGTGCGCCGAGACGTCGCCGGTGCGCTCCACCGAGGGCGCCGGCACGGTGGCCGTGGTCTCGTCGGCGGTCGGTGCCGAACCGGTCGCGTCACCCCCGGCCGTGGCATCGGGGGCGGCGGCGCTCCGCATGTCGGTGAGCAGGTTCAGGAGTCGCCCGAGGTCCTCAGCCGGCATCCGGAACGAGCCGCGGCACAGCGAGCCGCTCCACAGGGACAACACCACGGCGCCGCGGTCCGGGTGGTAGCTGATCCGCAGCGTCCGGTCCTCGCCGCGCAGGTCGGTGAACAGGTCACCGAAGCTGGGCATCGGAAGCACCTCTCCCATCGATCCAGCATGCCGCAGACACAGCGGCACGGGAAGACCGCGAGCGGTCAGAACCGACCATGCTGACCTACGACCCCGCGGGCACGCCGCGCCTCGGCTCCGTCCCAGGTTGACGCGAGCGGTCAGCCGAGGGTCACGTAGGGCCGGTTTCCAGGTGAGCCTTCAGCGTGGCCAGATCCTTCCGGTTCGCCCGGCGCATCGCGGCGGCCAGGACCGGAGCGGCGAGCGACGCGAAGCCGCTGGGCTCGCCTCGATTGCGCAGGATCATCCGGGTGGCGCCATTGCCGTGCGGCTCCCACCGGTAGGTGGTCTCCATCGGGAACGGCCCCTCGGCGGTCCGCATCACGAGCCGCTCGTCCGGGACCAGCTCGACGATCTCGTACGTGTAGGCGAGCCGCCGACCAAGGAAGTGCGCCACGAAGGCGACCCGGGAACCGACCCGCAGAGGCGGCGGAGTCAACCATTCGACCGAGGCGATGTTCACATACCACGCGGGCGCGTTCGAGGGATCGCCCGCATACCGGGCCACCTCGGCGACCGGACGGTCAATCACCACCTCGGACACCACATCCACCGCCACGGGCACACCCTCCGTCGTCACGGCCGCGCCGACTCCTCGTCGCATCCAGTCTGACCCGTCACCGGGCGCGCCGCGCCCACGACGGGCGGGCCCACAACCTGGCGAGTAGCGTGCACGCCGAACGATCAACGCGAGGAGGTCGCACCGTGCAGACGACGACCGTGGAGGTACCGACCGGCGACGGAGTGGCCGACGCGTATCTCGTCCGGCCCGACGGGGACGGCCCGCTCCCGGCCGTCCTGGTCTTCATGGACGCGTACGGGCTGCGCCCCCGGCTGGCGGAGATGGCCGAGACGATCGCCGCCCGCGGCCACGTCGTGCTGGTGCCGAATCTGTTCCACCGCTTCGGTCGCGCGCCGCTGGTCGACCTCTCCGGGCTCCGCGAGCCGTCCCAGCGCGGCGCGCTGTTCGAGGAACTCGGCCCGATGATCCGCTCCCTGACCCCGGACGTCGTCGCCCGGGACACCGCCGCCTACCTGGACTTCCTGGCCGCGCGGCCGGACGTCGCGTCCGGCCCGGTCGCCATCACCGGCTACTGCATGGGCGGCCTGAACGCGCTGCGGGCCATCGAGGCGCACCCGGACCGGATCGCCGCCGCGGCCGTCTTCCACGCCGGGCGGCTGGCCACCGACGCCCCGGACAGCCCGCACCTGGCCGTCGGCGCGGTCACCGGCGAGCTGTACTTCGGCCACGCCGACCAGGACCGGTCGATGCCGGCCGAGCAGATCGGCGTCCTGGAACAGGCCCTGGACCGCGCCGGCGTGACCTACCGCTCCGAGGTGTACCCGGGTGCCCACCACGGCTACACCCAGTCCGACACCTCCGAGTACGACGAGCAGGCCACCGAGCGGCACTGGGTCGCCCTGTTCGACCTGCTCGACCGCACGTTCCGCCGCTGACCGGCGACCTGGACGCGGTGACCGGGCCAACCGTCACCAACAGGACGGTTCACCCGCGTCGCGTCGGGTAACCGCCGCCATGGCCGGCAAGCGGCGTACCGCCGACACCGTCCGCTCACCCCTGAACCGGGTGACCGGGCGGGGCGAACGAGCGGTGACCCGCGCCCGCAGCCAGGGCGGACAGGCCGGCCGGCTACGCCTGCGTCAGCTGGAGGTCACCGCCGTGATCTCCGTGCAGGCCGGGCTCGCCGCCGCGCTCGCCGCCCTGCTCGCCCAGTACCTCCTCGGCCCCGGCGCGCACGTCTTCGCCCCGGCCGCCGCGGTCGGCACGATCGCCACCGCCATCGGACAGCGGGCCCGGCGGACCTTCGAGCTCCTGGTCGGGGTGGGACTCGGCATCCTCGTCGGCGACCTGTTGCGCTTTCTGCTCGGCTCCGGGTCCTGGCAGCTCGGGCTGGTCGTGGCGCTGGCGATCGCGACGGCCCTGCTGGTGGCCGGCCGGGGCGGCGCCCTGGTCGGCCAGGCCGGCGGTACGGCAGTCCTGATCTCCGCCCTGGCCCCGGTCCGGTCCGGCCTCGAGCTGCCCCGCATCTTCGACGCGCTCGTCGGCGGCCTGGTCGGCCTCGCGGTGGTCGTCCTGCTGCTGCCGGTCAATCCGATCCGGGTGCTGGACCGGGCCGCCGCGCCGATTTTTACCGTCCTCACCGAGCAACTCGACGCGGTGGCGCACGCCCTGACCACCCGGGACGCCGACGCGGCGGTCCGCGCGCTGGAGCGGCTGCGCGGGCTGGACGCCGACGTCGGGCGGCTCAACGAGGCGCTCACCGGCGCCGGAGAGGTGGTCACGCTCGCGCCGGCCCGCTGGCACCGCCGCGCGCTGTACCACCGCTACGCCAACGGCGCGGCACACCTGGAACGGCTGATCCTCTACGCCCGGTCGGTGGCCCGCCGCTCCGCCACCGCCCTGCAATATGACGAACCCATCCCGGCTGCGCTCCCCGACGCCGTCTCCCGGCTCGCTGCGGCCGCCCGGGCGCTGCGCCACGCCGGCCGCTCCGGCGAGGACCTGGACCGCACCCACCAGCTGACCCAGGAGAGCGCCCAACTGGCCGGCCGGGCGTGGGCCCAGGGCGTCCGCTCGTACGGTGATGGCGTGATCACCGACCTCCGTACGGCGGCCAGTGAGCTGCTGCGCGCCACCGGATGCGAGCCGGACGACGCCAACCGGATGGTGCGGACCGCCGCCGGCGCGGGTGAGGCGGAGCTGCACCCACCGATCCGGGCGCGGATGCTCGGGCCCCGGCGGCACACCCCGCGCGCCCGGCGGCGCCTGCGGCTGGAGCGGCGGGCCCACGGACGACGGAAAACGAGTTCCCGGACCAGAGCTCCGGCCCGAGGCGAGCGGCGGGCCGGTGCGGTGGCAGGCCACGGACCGGAAACTGGCCCCTCCCATGACCGGCGAGCGTGATTAGCGTCGGGTCATGACCATGGACCCGGATGAATTGCGCGACCGGTTCGCGACGCTGACCACCGCCCACGTCGCCGACGCCTGCCTGCGGGCCGCCGCGCCGGTCCGCTGCGCCCCACCCGGCGTCGGACCGGTGGTCGCCGGTGGGCGGGCCGCCGGGCGGGTGCTGCCGGCCCGGCACGTCGGCAGCGTCGACATCTTCCTGGAAGCGATCGACCGGGCCGCGCCCGGCGACGTGCTGGTGGTGGACAACGGCGGACGCACCGACGAGGCGTGCGTCGGCGACCTGGTGGTGCTGGAGGCGCAGGCCGCCGGGCTGGCCGGCCTGGTCGTCTGGGGCCTGCACCGCGACACCGTCGACATCCGGGCGGTGGGGCTGCCGGTGTTCAGCCTGGGCGCCACCCCCACCGGACCGCGGCGGCTCGACCCCCGGCCGCCCGAGGCGTTGCGGTCGGCGCGGGTGGGGGAGTGGACCGTCGACCCCGACGACCTCGCGCTGGCCGACGAGGACGGGGTGCTCTTCATCCCGGCCACCCGGGCCCGGGAGTTGTTCGACCTCGCGGAGTCCATCCGGGACACCGAGCGGCGGCAGGCCGAGCGGATCCGTTCCGGCGAACCGCTGCGGGCGCAGGTGGGTTTCGGGGGCTACCTGGCCGCACGGGCCGAGAACCCGGCGCTGACCTT
The DNA here is from genome assembly GCF_040642675.1 of Micromonospora sp. NPDC047738. Lineage (NCBI taxonomy): Bacteria > Bacillati > Actinomycetota > Actinomycetes > Micromonosporales > Micromonosporaceae > Micromonospora > Micromonospora sp. NPDC047738. Next base: position 93,609 of record NZ_JBEYSO010000012.1, on the reverse strand, counting down.
CCGGGACCACCTGCGTGCGGTTGGCGGCGCGATCGAGGAATGAGCTCGGCGGGGTCGCGGTCGGCGATCCCGGGGGCGTCGGCCTCGTCACGCCGCCTGGGGCAGGTGCCGCAGCCGGCGGTTCCACCACCCGGGGCGGGTGTGGGCCTGCCGGCGCAACCGCCGGTGCTCCCAGTGCTGATAGGCGACGAGCAACGGCACGAGTCCGACCATGACCGCCGGCACGCGCAGCCGGGCGGTCCGGTTCTCCCGGACCACGGCGAGCAGGCCCGCGATGGCCGAGGCGTAGAGGATCGGGTTGTAGAAGGGCATCAGCTCCGGTCCCAGCCCCTCGCAGTCCTCCAACCACGGCAGGCCGGCTCTGGTGCGACGAGTTGGCCAACCGCGCAGATGAGCCGACACGGCGGCGAGCCCGAAGCCGTTCGCCGCGGCCAACAACGGGTCTGCGGACTCGTCGCGACCGGTCGCGGCCAGGACGCCGCCGGTGACGAGCGTCCAGAAACCCGCGGCGGCGTACGGCCCGATCAGCGAGGCGAGCGGCATGCCGACACCCGCTGCCAGCTCGAAGGCCACGTGTCCGGCCAGGCTGACCACGGTCAGCCGGGTCAGGGGTCGGCGCCCGACGGGTCCGGCCGGGATGCGACGAGCGCGCCGCGCATGGCCCCCGAACATCACCGGTGGCGGTCCGACGTCATGCACCGGAAATGCCCCACTCTGCTCCGCCCTTCACGAGATTTGCCGCCGCTGCCGCCCGATGGCGGTCGTCCGCCCGAGCGCGGCGGGTGTACCCCGTTTTCGGCTGGGCATTCGCCACGCTGCGATCAGCGGCCGGAGCCCGGAGCGTCGGCCGGCAACCGGGACCGGCGGGACGTCGAGGACGGTGAGCCACCGCCGGCCCGGGCGGCGCAGGAGCCGTCCGGGCCGGCGACGTACTCAGAAGCCGAGCGCCTCGCGGCCGCCGACGATCGGCAGGGTGAGGCGGCTGGAGCCGGGCTGGACGGTCAGTCGGGTGCCGCCGAGCGGCAGCAGGGTGTATTCCTGATCGCTGGAGAAGACGACGACCCCGATGCGGTGCCCCGCCGCGAAGACGTAGTCCTTCGGCTCCAGGGTCCAGCGGTAGTCGTACATCACGCCCTGCTGGACCGCGACCGTGTGCGACCAGCCGGTCCGGTTCTGCGGATCCATCCAGCCCCGCGTCACCACGACCGGCCGCGCGGTCGAGCCGGGCGCGCCGTAGTCGACCAGGTAGACCGACAGGTTCGCGTCGGCGCGGTTGTCGATGGACATCCGCAACCGCATCTCCGGCCGCCCGGACAGGCGCACGTCGCCGGTCAGCACCGGCGAACGGTAGACCAGCCGGTTGGCGCTGGCCGTGTCAGGACCGGCCACCAGGGTGCTCGGGCTGATCGTGCGGCCCTCGTCCACGAAGGACTGCTCGGCCCGTTGGTTCCGGGCGTCGGTGGTGATCAGGTTGCCGGGCTCGGTGGCGCTGTCGGCGGTGAGGGTCAGCGCCACGTCCCGGGCGCCCGGGTCCGGCCAGTTGGCGTACGTGGTGTAGGACCGGTTCTCGCGCTGCAGGACCGCCGTGGGCTCGTCCATGATGCCGTTCTGCACGCCCCACAGCCAATAGTCGAACCAGCGGTTCTCGGTCTGCTTGTAGGTCCACGCCTGGCCGCTCGGCAGGGTCACCGTCGCGGCGTTGCCCGGGCCACCGTGGCCGCCCTGGTGCAGCCAGATCTTGCGCGGCACGCCGGCCGCGGCGAGCCGGTCCCACCAGCCGGCGAAGTTCTCCGTCTTCACGTTCCAGTCGTTGAGTCCGTGCACGACGAAGACGCTGGCGGTGACCTTCTTGGCGCCCGGCAGGTAGTCGCGGGCCCGCCAGAAGTCGCTGTAGTCGCCGGTGATCCGGTCCTGTTCGGCCGTCAGCTGGGCGATCTCGTCGGCGCACCGGCCCTCAGCGCGCGCCCGGCCCGCCGTGTACTGCGCCAGGACGTCGACGTCCTCGCCCTGGAAGGTGCCCGGCGCCACCACCAGCCCGTTGGCCCGGTAGTAGTCGTACCAGTTGCTGATCGCGGAGACCGGGATGATGGTCTTGAGGTTCTCGACCCCGGTCGTGGCCACCTGGTTGGGCAGCGTCCCGTTGTACGACACGCCGGTCATGCCGACCGCTCCGGTAGTCCAGTCGGCGGTGACCGGCTCGCCGGCGGCGTTGTACGCCTTCGCCCGCCCGCCCAGCCAGTCGATGATGGCCTTCGTGCCCAGCGTTTCCGCCATGTCCCCACTGGTCGGACAGCCGTCGGAATCCGCGGTGCCGATGCTCTGCCCGAGCACCACCGCGTATCCGCGGGGGACGTAGTAGTCGTCGAGGGATCCGGGCAGGTTGGCCTTGGCCCGCTGGATCCCGATCGCCTGTGACTGGCTGCGCAGCTGCGTGGTGAGTCCAGTCTGCGGCAGCTCGTCCACCAGCACACTCGGATACGGCACGTCGCCCCAGGTGCCCTTGCGATAGGGGCTGTGCTCGAAGACGACGGGGACCTTGAACCCTTCCGTGGCGGTCTCCCGCGGGCGGGAGATGTCGGCGACGACCCGGTCGAGCCGGCCGTCGTGGTCGGTGTCGAGTGGCGTCTCCACCCACACCCGTTCCTCGATGGCGTCGGCGAACGAGAACACCGGTTGGGTCATCCCGTCGCTGACGACGATGCCGGGCGCCGGCGTGGCGGCGGCCGGTGCCGCGGGCACGGCCAGGACGGTTGTGGTGGCTAGAGCGGCGGTGAAGAGAATGCGAAAGCGCGGTTGGCGCACGTGTACCTCCCGTGGTGGGGGCTTCCCAAGAGGATCATGGTAGTTGCGCCACAGGCCACGGTCGATGGTCGCGCGGAGGCGAATGGCGCCCGGGTCAGACGTGCACGATCACGTCCTTGCCGTACGCGGACAGGGTCTTCTCCTTGTCGTCGTGCATCAGGTAGAGGGCGAAGTTGTGCACCCCGATCTCCTTGAGTTCCTGCAGCCGGTCGACGTGGGCCGACTCGGGTCCGAGCAGGCAGAACCGGTCGACGATCTCGTCCGGCACGAAGTCGGTGGACGGGTTGCCGGCCCGGCCGTGATGCGCGTAGTCGTAGCCCTCGCGGCCTCGGATGTAGTCGGTCAGCGCCTTCGGCACGACCCCGGAGTCGCCGTAGCGGGCGACCAGGTCGGCCACGTGGTTGCCGACCATGCCGCCGAACCAGCGCAGCTGGTCCCGCTGGTGGGCGAGGTCGGTGCCGACGTAGGCGGGCGCGGCCACGCACATGGTGATGGCGTCGGGGTCCCGGCCGGCGGCGATGGCCGCGTCGCGTACCGAGCCGATGGTCCAGCGGGCGATGTCGGGGTCGGCGGTCTGCAGGATGAAACCGTCGGCCTGCTCGCCGACCAGCCGCAGCGCCTTCGGGCCGTACGCGGCCATCCAGACCTCCAGCCGGCCGTCGCGCACCCACGGGATGCGCACCGGCGTGCCGTGGTGGGCGACCTCCCGGCCCTCCGCCAGTTCCTTGATCACGTGCATGGCCTGGCGCAGCGTGGCGAGGCTCGCCGGCGGCTGGCCGATGACCCGCCGGGCCGAGTCGCCGCGACCGATCCCACACACCGTGCGGTTGCCGAACATCTCGTTGAGGGTGGCGAAGAGCGACGCGGTGACCGACCAGTCGCGGGTGCTCGGGTTGGTCACCATCGGCCCGACGATCAGGTGCTTGGTGGCGGCGAGGACCTGCGAGTAGATGACGAACGGCTCCTGCCACAGCACGCAGGAGTCGAACGTCCAGCCGTAGCGGAACCCGTTGTCCTCGGCGGCGGTGAGCCCGGCGACGACGTCGCGGGCGGGCGGGTCGGTCTGGAGTACGACACCGAAATCCACGGCCACTCCTTGTCAAACCAGGTACTGGCAGAGATCGCGCTTGAGGAACGTGCCGTGTCCGACGGCGCCGTGGAACGCGCCGTCGTCGACGACGACCCGACCGCGGGACAGCACGGTGGTCACCTGTCCGGTCAGCTCCATGCCCTCGTACGCGGAATAGTCCACGTTCATGTGGTGGCTGCTGGCGGAGATGGTCTGCCGGGCCGTCGGGTCGTAGACCGTGATGTCCGCGTCCGCGCCGGGCGCGATGACGCCCTTGCGGGGGTAGAGGCCGAACATCCGGGCGGGTGTGGTGGAGCTGATCTCCACCCAGCGCGGCAGGGTGATCTCGCCGCGCACGACGCCCTGATAGAGCAGGTCCATCCGGTGCTCGACGCCCGGCATCCCGTTCGGGATCTTGGAGAAGTCTCCGCGGCCGAGTTCCTTCTGGTCCTTGAAGCAGAACGGGCAGTGGTCGGTGGACACCAGCGACAGGTCGTTGGTGCGCAGACCGCGCCACAGCTCCGCCTGGTGCTCCTTGGGCCGCAGCGGGGGAGAGGCGACGTACTTCGCGCCCTCGAAGTCCGGCCTGGCCAGGTCGTCCAACGACAGGAACAGGTACTGCGGGCAGGTCTCGGCGAACACGTTCTGGCCGGTGTCCCGGGCGCGGGTGACCGCATCGAGGGCGTGCGCGGCAGACAGGTGCACGATGTACAGCGGCGCGCCGGTGACCCTCGCGAGGGTGATCGCCCGGTTGGTCGCCTCGCCCTCCAGCTCGGCCGGCCGGGTCAGCCCGTGCTGCACCGGGTCGGTCTGCCCACTCGCCAGTGCCTGCAGGACGAGCTGGTCGATGGCGATGCCGTTCTCCGCATGCATCATGATCATCGAGCCGGTGTCCCGGGCCTTCTGCATCGCCCGCAGGATCTCCCCGTCGGTGGCGTAGAAGACCCCGGGGTACGCCATGAACATCTTGAAGGTGTTGACGCCCGCGTCGATGCAGGCCTCCATCTCCTTCAGCGACGTGTCGTTCACGTCCGAGATGATCATGTGGAACGCGTAGTCGATCGCGCAGTTGCCGTCCGCCTTGCTGTGCCACTTGTCCAGCGCGGACAGCAGCGACGTGCCTTTGGCCTGCACGGCGAAGTCCACGATGGTCGTTGTACCGCCCCAAGCGGCCGCGATCGTGCCGGTCTCGAACGTGTCCGTCGAGAACGTGCCGCCGAACGGCATCTCCATGTGGGTGTGCCCGTCGATGCCGCCCGGCACCACGTACTTCCCGGCAGCGTCGATCACCCGCTCGGCGCCGGCCGCCCACTGCTGCGCCAGGCCCGAGTCGGGTGCGGCGAGCGCCGCGATCCGCTCGCCCTCCACCAGCACGTCCGCCGGGTATGCCCCGGTGGCGTTGACGACAGTCCCGTTGCGGATGACGATGCTCACGGCTTCACCAGCGATTCGTAGGTCTCGGGCCGGCGGTCGCGGTAGAACGCCCACAGGTCGCGCACCTCGGCCAGCCTGTCCATGTCCAGGTCGCGGACGACGACCTCCTCCTCGGTGTCCGACGCCGCCGCGCCGACCAGCTGCCCCCGCGGGTCGACGAAATAGGACTGGCCGTAGAAGTCGTTGTCGCCCAACGGCTCCACCCCGACCCGGTTGATCGTCCCGACGTAGTACTCGTTGGCGACCGCGGCGGCCGGCTGCTCCAGCCGCCACAGGTACTCCGACAGGCCGCGGCTGGTGGCGGAGGGGTTGAACACGATCTTCGCGCCGGCCAGCCCCAGGGCGCGCCAACCCTCCGGGAAGTGCCGCTCGTAGCAGATGTAGACGCCGATGCGACCCACGGCGGTGTCGAAGACCGGATAGCCCAGGTTCCCCGGCCGGAAGTAGAACTTCTCCCAGAACCCCTTCACCTGCGGAATGTGGTTCTTCCGATGCTTGCCGAGGTAGGTGCCGTCGGCGTCGATCACCGCAGCGGTGTTGTAGTAGACCCCCGGCTGCTCCTGCTCGTACATCGGCACGATCAGGACCACCCCGTGCTGCTCGGCGACCTCGCGCATCAGCGCCGTCGTCGGCCCGTCCGGGATCGCCTCCGTGTACGAGTAGTAGTCGGCGTCCTGGATCTGGCAGAAGTACGGGCCGTAGAACAACTCCTGCAGGCAGACCACCTGCGCGCCCTGCGACGCGGCGCGGCGGATCGCCTCGACCGCGTTCGCGATCATGGACTCCTTGTCACCGGTCCACTTCTGCTGCACCAGCCCGGCTCGGATGATGGTGCTCACCTGACCTCCCCTTTGGCGTGGCTGCCGCGCGGTGCCGACAGCGCCAGATAGACCACGAACGCGCCGACCAGGCCGGCGGCCCAGCTGTAGTCGTAGAGCGGCTTGAGGAACGGGATGAGCCCGTCCTCCGGGAACGGGCCCTTGCCGGGCGCGGAGTAGGCGCCGCCGACGGCGAGGATCGCGCCGACGACGGTGGCGACGACCGCCGTCCAGCTCCAGCCGCCGGAGAACCAGTACCGGCCCTCCGGGCGGTAGAGGGCGGGCAACTGCAGGCGGGTGCGGTTGCGGACCCAGTAGCCGGCGATGAGCACGCCGGCGACCGCGCCGAGCAGGCCCCCGTAGAACCCGAGCCAGACGAAGATGTAGATGTTCGGGTCCTGCACCAGGCGCCACGGCTGGATCAGGATGCCCAGCACCCCGGTGATCAGGCCGCCGGTCCGGAAGCTGATCAGCCGGGGCACGGCGTTGGAGAAGTCGTACGCCGGGCTGACCGTGTTGGCCGCGACGTTCACCGACAGCGTGGCCACCACCACCGTGAACAGGCCGAGCGCCACGACCAGCGGGTTGTCGAACTTCGCGGCCAGCTGGATGGGGTCCCAGATCGCCTCGCCGTAGATCGCCGCCGTGCCCGAGGTGATCACGATCGACAGGATGGCGAAGAACGACATCGTGGTGGGCAGGCCCAGGATCTGCCCGTACGCCTGCTGCCGCTGGCTGCCGCCGAACCGGGTGAAGTCGGGGATGTTCAGCGACAGGGTCGCCCAGAACGCGATCATCGCCATCAGCGACGGCGCGAACAGCTTCCAGAAGTCGGCGCCCCAGCCCAGCTTGGACGGCTGGGACAGGATCGGACCGAGCCCGCCCGCCTCGACCAGGACCCAGATCAGCAGCGCGACGGCGACCACGATGACGAACGGCGCGGCCCAGTTCTCGAAGCGGCGCAGGGTGTCCATGCCGCGCCAGATGATCGCCATCTCGATCGCCCAGAACAGCAGGAACGACGCCCACAGCGTCCACGGGTGGTCCATCACCTCCGCCGCGTCGACCCACCAGGAGCCCAGCAGTTTGCCGGCGATCGCGTAGATCGCCTCACCGCCGATCCAGGTCTGGATGCCGAACCAGCCGCAGGCGATGAAGGCGCGCAGCAGGGCCGCGAGGTTGGCGCCCCGGACGCCGTAGAACGCGCGGGCGAAGACTGGGAACGGGATGCCGTACTTCGTCCCCGCGTGGCTGTTCAACAGCATCGGGATCAGGACGAGCAGGTTGCCCAGGGTGATGGTGAGGAACGCCTGCACCCAGTTCATGCCGAGCTGGATGAGCCCGGCGGCGAGCAGATAGCTGGGGATGTTGTGTGCCATCCCGACCCACAGCGCCGTGAAGTTGTACGTGTTCCAGGTACGCCGCTCGATGGGTACCGGGGCGAGTTCGAGGTTGAAGTACCGGCTGTCGGCGATGGTGGAGAAATCGCGCAGCTCCACTCGGCCATCCGGATGGGTGATCTGGGTGCCCGGCTCGACCGCGGTGGCTTCGTGGGGTAGGGGTTCAACGGCCATCGGTGTCACCTCCCTGTTGCGCTGCCGCAACAGCGCCGGGCAGCCGGCGCGCGCGCTGCGGATGGGGCGGAACAGCACGATCTTTATCTCGGAATGGTGAGTGTCACGGACCCGCCACGGGCAGTGGCAAAGTGTCCACGCTTGCCATGATCACGGCACACTGTGTCCACGGGCACGGCCGCAGCGATCATGTCAATCCGCGCGGCGGACGGATTCCGGCCGCCTACGGGATTCGGCGTCGGGTCATGCGTCGTCGAGTTCGTGCACCAGCAGCGCGACGTACAGCGACAGCATCGACTCCGGGTCCTCCAACGACACCCCGAGCACCTGCGCGATCCGCGCCAACTGCTGGTAGTACGCGGTCCGCGACACGTGTGCGGCAGCCGCCGCCGCGGACTTGTTGCCGCCCTGCTCGCAGAAGCAGCGCAGCAGCTCCAGCAGCCGGCTGTGGTGGTTGGCGTCCCGCGCCAGCAGCGGACCCAGCTCGCGGTCCGCGAAGGCCCGGACCCGATCGTCGTCGCGCAACAGGTGCAGCAGGCCGCGCAGGCGCACATTGTCCAGCCGGTGGTACAGCTGCGTGCCGGGGGCGCGCAGGGCCGCCCCCGCCACGTGAGCGGCCTCGCCCAGGCTGCGGCGTACCTCGGCGACGTGCGACACGGTGGTGCCGACCGCCACCAGCACCGGACCGGCCGCCGAGCGGTGCACCTCCCGGGCCAACCGGCGCAGCACCGCGTCGATCCCGGCCTGCGCCGGCAACGACAACAGCGCGCGTACCGTCGTGTCGTCCACCACGCCCACCAGGGCGGGCACCGCCACCCGCCGCGCCGCCAGCGCGGTCGCCTCCGCGAGGTCCCGCAACACCTCCTGGTTGGCCAGCGCGGGGGCCCGGGGCGTCCCGGTGGCCGGCCGGATCGCCATCCCGACCAACTGCCGCCGCTCGACGCCGACCCCCAGCGCCGCCGCCCGGGCGGCCAGGTCCGGCGGCGGTACGGCCTGACCGAGCAGCTGCGCGAGCAGCATCCGGTGCGTCTGCCGCTCCAAGCTCTCCCGGTCCCGCGCCACGAGCCGATGCACCGCCAGCGCCGACGCGGCCCGCTCGGCGACCACCACGTGCCGGTGCGGTGGCGGGTCCGGTGAGAGCAGGACCAGTCGCCCCCAGTCGGCGCCCTGCGCCCCGACCATGGTGGCCAACCAGCCGGCGTCCTCGTCGTAGGCGGTCCGCTCGGGCGCGGCCACCGACCGGGACCGCTGCCCCCAGTCGGCCAGCAACTCCGTGGGGTCCCGGCCGGCCGCGTCGTACGCGAGCACCTCGTGCCCCAGCGTCTCCAGCACCACCGGCAGCCCGGAGATCCGGGCCACCTCGCGCAGCACCTCCGCCGGATCAGCACCGGCCACGGTGAGCGAGGTGAACGTCTCGTGCACCTGCTCGGCGGCCCGCAGCTCGGCGAGCTGCGCGTCGACGATCAGCGCCACCACCGCCTCGGTGACGGACACGAACGGGGTCTCCTGCGCCAGCGTGATCAGGGGCAGCCGGCGCCGGTTGGCCGCCGCCACCAACGCCTCCGGCAGCTGGCCGCTCCACCGCCGGACCAGCTCGATGACCAGCCCCGCCGCGTGCACCGCGGCCAGGTCGTCCACGTACCTCGCCAGGGCCGCGGCCTCGTCGGGCAGCGCGATGCCGGTGGTGAGCACCAGCTCCCCGCCGCGCAGCAGGTGCGCGATGTCGGCCACCTCCGCCACATGGACCCAGCGCACCCGGCCCTGCATGCCGGCCGAACCGGCCACCACCTGCGGCTTCCCGCGCCGGATCACCGGCAGTGCGATGGCTTCTGCGACGGAGGGGTACATCGCGGCTCCCAGGGGAGGGACTGCACACAACGTAATGGTGCGGCGACCACAGCGGTACAGGTTGTGCATAGCGGTTGCACAACGATTGCCGCCACACTCGCCGTGGGGACGAGTTACGGGAGGACGCGATGGCCCACCGCGAGCTGCTGGCCCGACACCGATCCGTGCTGCCGAACTGGCTGGCGTTGTACTACGAGCAGCCCATCGAGATCGCTGGCGCGCACGGCCGCCGGGTGACCGATCGCGAGGGGCGGACCTACCTGGACTTCTTCGCCGGCATCCTCACCAACGCCATCGGCTACGACGTCGCCGAGATCAGCGATGCGATCCGGTCGCAGGTCGGCACCGGCGTGGTGCACTCGTCCACGCTGTACCTGATCCAGTCGCAGGTCGAGCTGGCGGAGAAGATCGCGCAGCTGTCCGGCATCCCGGACGCGAAGGTGTTCTTCGCCAACTCGGGCACCGAGGCGAACGAGACCGCACTCATGCTCGCCACCCAGCATCGCCGCAGCGAACAGGTGCTCGCCCTGCGCAACTCGTACCACGGCCGGGCCTTCGCCACCATCGCGATCACCGGCATCCGCGGCTGGTCGGCCAGCGCGCTCAGCCCGGTCAAGGTGAGCTGGGTGCACGGCGGCTACCGCTACCGCAGCCCGTTCCGGGACCTGTCCGACGCGGACTACATCAAGGCGTGCGTGGCGGACCTGCGCGAGGTCATCGAGACGACCACGGCCGGCGACGTCGCCTGCATGATCGTCGAGCCGATCCAGGGGGTCGGCGGCTTCGCCTCCCCGCCGGACGGACTGTTCGGGGAGTTCAAGAAGGTGCTCGACGAGTACGGCATCCTCCTCGTGTCCGACGAGGTGCAGACCGGCTGGGGCCGCACCGGCGAGCACTTCTGGGGCATCCAGGCGCACGGCGTCGTACCCGACGCGATCACCTTCGCCAAGGGCCTGGGCAACGGCCTCGCGATCGGCGGCGTGGTCGCCCGGGCCGACCTGATGGACTGCCTGCGGGCCAACTCGATCTCCACCTTCGGCGGCAACCCGCTGGCCACCACCGGCGCGCTGGCGTCGCTGACCTACCTGCTGGAGCACGACCTGCAGGCCAACGCCGCGCAGCTGGGCACCCGCCTGCTCGACGGCCTGCGCGCGGTCGCCGCGGCCCATCCCGTGGTCGGCGACGTGCGCGGCAAAGGCCTGATGATCGCGCTGGAGCTCGTCGGCCCCGACGGCGAGCCCCATCCGGCGGCCGCGACCGCGCTGCTCGAGGAGACCCGGGAACGCGGCCTGCTCGTCGGCAAGGGCGGCCTCTACGGCAACGTCATCCGCCTGGCGCCACCGATGACTCTGACCCGGGCCGAGGCGGAGGAGGCGCTGGAGATCCTCACCCAGTCGATCGAGGCGGTAGTCAAGGAGGTGCAGCCCCGATGAGGACCACCCACTGGATCGGCGGCAAGCCGTGGCACGGCGTCCCCGAGCGCACCGGGGACGTCTACGACCCCGCCACCGGCCAAGTCGCCGGACAGGTCGACTTCGCCACCGCCGCGGTCGTCGACGAGGCGGTCGCCACCGCCCGCGAGGCGTTCACCCGCTGGCGCGCCGCGTCCCTCGCCCAGCGGACCACCGTGCTGTTCGCCTTCCGGGAACTGCTGAACGCCCGCCGGGCCGACCTCGCCGCCATCATCACCGCCGAGCACGGCAAGGTCCTCTCGGACGCGGCGGGGGAGATCCAGCGCGGGTTGGAGAACGTCGAGTTCGCCTGCGGCATCCCGCAGCAGCTCAAGGGCGGATACAGCGAGAACGCCTCGACCCAGGTCGACGTGTACTCCCTACGACAGCCGCTCGGCGTGGTCGGCGTGATCTCCCCCTTCAACTTCCCGGCCATGGTGCCGTTGTGGTTCGTGCCGAACGCCATCGCGTGCGGCAACACCGTGGTGCTCAAACCGAGCGAGAAGGACCCGTCCGCGGCGAACTTCCTGGCCGAGCTGTTCGCGGAGGCCGGGCTGCCGGACGGGGTGTGCAACGTGGTGCACGGCGACAAGGAGGCGGTCGACCGGATCCTCGAGCACCCGCACGTCAAGGCCGTCTCGTTCGTCGGCTCCACCCCGATCGCCCGCTACGTCTACCAGACCGGCACCCGGCACGGGAAGCGGGTGCAGGCGCTCGGCGGCGCGAAGAACCACATGGTCGTGCTGCCCGACGCCGACCTCGACCTCGCCGCCGACGCCGCCGTCTCGGCCGGCTTCGGCTCGGCCGGCGAACGCTGCATGGCCATCTCCGCCGTCGTCGCGGTCGACCCGGTCGGCGACGAACTGGTCGCCAAGATCAGCGAGCGGATGGCCGCTCTGCACGTCGGCGACGGCCGCCGCCCCGGCTGCGAGATGGGACCGCTGGTCACCGGCGCCCACCGGGACCGGGTGACGGCGTACCTGGACGCCGGCCGGGCCGCGGGCGCGCAGCTCGTGGTCGACGGGCGGAACCACCCCGTCGACGGCGAGCAGGGCGGCTTCTGGCTCGGGCCGACCCTGTTCGATCACGTCGACACCGACATGTCCGTCTACACCGACGAGATCTTCGGGCCGGTGCTGTCGGTGCTGCGGGTGCCCAGCTACGACGCGGCCGTCGAGCTGGTCAACGCCAACCCGTGGGGCAACGGCACCGCCATCTTCACCAACGACGGCGGCGCGGCCCGCCGGTACCAGCACGAGATCGAGGTCGGCATGGTCGGGGTGAACGTCCCCATCCCGGTCCCGGTGTCCTACTACTCCTTCGGCGGCTGGAAGGACTCCCTGTTCGGCGACGCCCATGCGTACGGGCCGGAGGGGGTGAACTTCTTCGTCAGGTCCAAGGTGGTCACCAGCCGCTGGCCCGACCCCGCTCACGGCGGGGTCAACCTCGGCTTCCCGCAGAACCGCTGACCACCGGCCGGCCGGCGGGGCCGACGGCTGCCCCGCCGGACCTCACCGCCCGGCCGGCGGGGTACTGACCTCCGTCAGGACACCCCGAAGCGGTCGACGAACGCGGCCCGGACCGGCCCGCCGGCCCGGTCGAGCACCGCGAAGGTGACCTGGTCGAACCAGCCCGCCGCGTCGGCCAGGGCCAGCGCGAACGCCTCCGCCACCGTGGCCGGGTCGTTGCGGAACACGCCGCAGCCCCACGCGCCGAGCACCAACCGCCGGTGGCCGTGTGCGGCGGCGACGGCCAGCACCCGACGGGCCCGGGCCCGCAGCGCCGGGGCGACCCGCTCGGCGTCGGCGGGCTGGTTGCGCAGCACCGCGCCGCGGTTGGGGGCGGCGGCGGTCAGGAACGACACCTCGTGGGCGGCGTCGAGCAGCCGGCCCTTGTCGTCGCGGAACACCGGCACCCGCGGCGAGTGGATCACCCGGTCGCTGTAGAGCAGGTCCCGCTGCTCGCGGTGGAAGCCGTAGAACTCGGGGACCGCGGTCAGGCAGGGGAAGAGCGCCGAGGCCCGGGCGATGCTCTCCTCCTGCGCCTGCGCCCCGGTGCGGAACCCGCCGCCCGGGTTCTTCGCCGAGGCGAACACCAGTGCGGCGACGTCCCCGTCCCCGGCGAGACGCCGGGCGGCCAGCAACGTGCTCTCCCCGGTCACCTCCACCGCCGGGGCCGCGCCACCGGTCGACGGGGTGGGCAGCGGGTCGTCGGGCAGGTGCAGGCGGGTGGCGGCGACAGCGGCGCGCACCGGGTCGGCGAGCTCGACGGGCTCGCCGTGGCCGTTGAGGTACCGGCCGGCGTCGAGGATGTCCAGGGTGTCGCGGGCGATGGCCCGCAGCCGCGTACTCATGATCGCCTGATTGTGCGGCAGCGGTCCGGGGCGCGACGACCGGTTATCGGGGCGGCAGGTGCTGGACGAGCTGGATCGGGTTGCCGTCCGGTGCGGCGGCCGTGTCGTCGGTCCAGAGGACGACCGCGCGTTGGCCCGACGGCACCGGGCCGAGGCCGTGGTCGTCCCAACGCCGCTCAGTCGGGCAGGCGGGGCATCTCCAGGCCGGGATCCCGACCGAGCAGCACGGCCCGGGTCAGCGCCGACGAGCCGAACCGGTCCCGGACGGCGTCCACCGCCGCATCCAGCTCCGCGCCCGGGTCGCGGGTGAACGGCAGCGTCAGCTGCACGTGCCCGGTGTCGAGGTTGCCGACGGACACCCCGATCAGCGTCACACCCCGGGCGTCGATCTCCGGCAGCGCCGCCCGCAGCAACGCGCGGGCGGCCTCGAGCAGGGGCCGGGTCTGCGCGGTCGCCTTGTCGATGGTGTGCGAGCGGGTCGCCCGGGTGTAGTCGGCGAAGCGCAGCCGCAGGGTGACCGTACGGCCGGTGCGCCGCGCCGCGCGCATCCGCCCGGTCACCCGGTCGACCAGCCCGGCCAGCACGGCGTCGAGCTCGGCGGGGGAGTGCGGCTCCCGGCCCAGCGCGTGCTGGGCACCCATCGACGACCGGCGCCGCCCGACCTGGACCCGGCGGGGGTCGCGGTTGTGGGCGAGGGCGTGCAGGTGGCGGCCGGCACCACCGCCGAGCAGCGACACCAGGGTCGGCTCGTCCAGCCGCGCCACCTGCCCCACGGTACGGATGCCCCGGTCGCGCAGCTTCGTCGCGGTCACCGGGCCGACGCCCCACAGCCGCTCCACCGGCAGCGGATGCAGGAACGCCAGCTCGCGCCCGGGCTCGACGACCAGCAGCCCGTCCGGCTTGGCCACCCCGCTGGCCACCTTGGCGAGGAACTTCGTCCGGGCCACGCCGACGGTGATCGGCAGGCCGACCCGCTCGCGTACCTCCCGGCGCAGCCGGGCCGCGATGTCGGCCGGCGGGCCGACCAGCCGGCGCAGCCCGCCCACGTCGAGGAACGCCTCGTCGATGGAGAGCCCCTCCACCAGCGGCGTGGTCTGCCGGAAGATCTCGAACACCGCCCGGCTCGCCGCCGTGTACGCGGCCATCCGCGGCCGCACCACGATCGCCTCCGGGCACAGCCGTAGCGCCTGCCGCCCGCCCATCGCGCTGCGTACGCCCCGGGCCTTGGCCTCGTAGCTGGCCGCCAGCACCACGCCACCGCCGACGATCACCGGCCGACCGCGCAGCCGGGGATCGTCGCGCTGCTCGACCGACGCGTAGAAGGCGTCCAGGTCGGCATGCAGGATGGTGGCCTCGCCCGACACGAACACATGTTCGCACAGGTGTTCGACAATGCTCCGCTGACCTGCCGAAAACAGGTCAACTCAGCGCCGGCCCGGGCACCGCGGCGGCGCCCGGGTCGGCTCAGCGGCGGGGACCGGTCACGGCAGCGCGAGCACCGCGGCGTGCCCCAGATGGTCCGACGCCCACCGGCCGTCCGGGGTCTGCCGCTCGGTGCCGAAGACCTCGCTGCGCACCGGCACGACCGCGCCCTTGACCAGAACCATGTCGATCCGGTGCTCGACGTCGCCGGCCGGCTGGTTCAGATCGTCGCCCAGCCCCGAGGTGTACCCGGGGTCTCCGGGGTGCAGGACCGGCCAGGTGTCGATCATGCCGCCGCCCACCAGCGTGAAGTACGCGAGCCGGTTGTTCGGATCGGGCAGTTCCGGCCCGGTGTTGAGATCCCCGACGAGGATCAGCCGGCCGGTGGTGCGCAGCGGTCCCTGCAGCAGCTCCTGCGCCTGCAGCACCCGGACGCCCGGGTGGAACGCCTCCAGGTGGGTGTTGACGAACCGGTAGGTCCGGCTGCCCTGCGCCACGTCCACCGCCGTCCAGCCGCGGGTGCTGGTGGCGCTGCCACCGACCGGCGGGAGCGGGGTCACCAGATTGTGCACGAAGTTCCCCGACGACGTCCCGGTCACCTTCACCCGGCCGCCGTGCCGCACCAGGATCACGTCGCGCATGGTGAGCCGGGCGTCCACGTTGTGCGGCGCCCCCGCCGGGGCCTCCAGGTCCGCCTCGTTCTGCACCACCGCCACGTCGTACCGGTGGCCGGAGCCGGCCAGCTCGGACATCAGCAGGGCCAGGTAGTCGTACCGGAGCGTGGTGGCCGGCGCCGGATCGCCGAGCGGCCCCGTGCGCCACAGCGCCACCTCCTGCAGGCCGACCAGGTCGGGCTTGCGCTCGCGGATCTCCGCGGCGACCAGCCGCGCCCGGGCGGGGAAGTCCATCCGGTCGACGTGGCTGAGCAGGGCCGCGTTGGCGGCCAGGAACGCAGGCAGGGTCGGCGCGGTCATCGACGGAGTGAGGTCGCCGCCGAGATAGAGGTTGCGGGTCAGCACCGTCACCTTGGGCCCGGCCTCCGCCTGCGCCGGCGCTGGGAGAAGCCCCAGGCTGGCCGCCACGACGGCGGCGGCGGTGACCAGCCGGGTCAGTCGGAAACGTGTTCTGCCGTCCATGCCCCGGTCCTCTCTCCAGCGGATGATCCGCGTCGGGTAACCAGGGCGTACGGTAGCGCCGCGACGACCATCGTGGACACCGCCGTTCGGGCGGTTCCACCAGCTCCGAGAGCAGTGTCAGACGGCAGGGACACGTGCGACAGACCGGCGGCCGCCCCGGTCCAGGGCGGCCGCCGGCCGTTGGTCGTGCGTCGGTCAGGAGACGGTGATCGCGAGCTTGCCCAGTGCGCCCGCGAAGTCGCCGAGTGCTTTGGGTACCTCGGCCAGATCGTAGCGACGGGTGACCGGCACGTGCAGCCGACCGGCCGCGAGGTCGCCGGCGAGCCGGTCGAGTGTCTCGGGGCTCGGGCTGCCCATGATCGACGTGGCGGCCGGATGCTGGTCGGGGCCGAAGCCGATGGTCGAGGCGAGGCGCCCCTCGAAGGCGAGCAGCCCGGCGAGTTCCATGCCGTCACCGGCCAGGTGTACCACCGCGGACACCCCGTCCGGGGCTACCGCGCGGACCTGGGCACTCAGGTCGCCGGTGTAGTCCACCACCTCGGCGGCGCCCAGCTTCCGAACGAAGTCCGTGGCGGCGCCGGCGCGGGCGGTGGCGACGACCCGCGCGCCGGCCGCGGTGGCGTACTGGACGGCGAGCGCGCCGACGCCGCCGGTCGCGCCGGCGACCAGGACGGTGTCTCCCTGACCGGGTGCGACGGCGTTCACCACGTCGACCGCGGTGGCGCCGGCCAGCCCGAGCGCCCCGGCGGTCGACGGGTCGAGACCTGCGGGAAGGCGGGTGATGCCGAACTGTTCGCCGACCGCCACGTGCTCGGCCCACGAGCCGTCGCCCAGGTAGGACCGCATCACCACGCCGAACACCGGGTCGCCGACGCGGAAGCGGGTCACCCCGTCGCCGAGCCCGGCGACCTCGCCGGCGAAGTCCTTGCCGAGCACGACCGGGTACCGGTACTCGAGCCCGCCCTTCATCATCCCGGCCGCCGCCTTCTTGTCGAAGCCGTTGACCGAGGACGCCCGGACCCGCACGAGCACCTCACCGGGGCCGGGGCTGGGCTGGGGCAGGTCGCGGAGGGCGGGTTTCCCTCCCTCCGCGACCAGCGTGATCGCCCGCATGCGCGTACCCCCCTCGTCGCCGCGGTCCGTCAGGCGCCCCGCGTGTGGGGCCGGCCGGCGGCGCCGCGCGACAGCGAACTCGGCGCGTTCACCCCCGCCTGGTCGCTGACGCCGACGCCGAGCCGCTCGACCAGCTCACCGCCGAGCCAGCCCGTGAAGCCGGCCAGCACGATGCCGACGAAGCTGCAGCCCAGAGCCGCCGCAGGGGGTTCCCAGTTCGTCGCGGACAGCCGCAGGAACCAGCTCGCCGCGAACAGCAGCAGCACCACCACGTTGCCGAGGCCGTGGACCGCGCCGACCCGCTTCGCGCGGGTGCCGGCGGGGATGGACAGCCAGTCGACCAGGCCGAACACCCCGGCGATCAGGCCGCCGATGACACCCGCGGCGATCGTGTACGCCGCGGAGATCTGGAAACCCGCCCGGTCGGTGATCAGGTACAGGATGTCGAAGATCACCGAAGTGGCGAGCAGGCCCAGCGGGAACACGATCAGGATGGGGTGGATCCCGTGCCCCATCGCCTTGGCGCGACTCTCCATGCCAACCCTCCTGTCTGTTCAGGTGAGGGCGCTTTCCCCGCCACCGCCGGACTACACGTGCCGGCCCACCCGCTCGACCGCTCAGGCCCGCCGCCCACGGCGGGAGACCGCCTGCCGCGGGGGACGCCGGATCACCGCCAGCCGGTCCCCGCGCGCGCTGATCGAGGTCCGTCCGCCGCGCCGGCGGCGCACGGTCAGGTCGACGGTGGCGCCCCCCACCTGTACGCCCTCCAGCCGCAGGTCCGGCAGCCAGTCGGGCAGGTGCGGGTCCACGATGATCGTCCGCAGGGGCGCGACCGGGCGCAGCGCCAGCAGCGCCTGCACCAGCGCCACGATCGCGCTGGCCGACCACGCCTGCGGAGCGCAGGAGTTCGGGTACACGCCGGGGTGCGGATGGTCGGCGTCTCGGGGCAGGCCGCTGAGCGCCTCGGGCAGGCGGTGCTCCTCGAACAGCGCCGCCGCGGCGAACATCCCCTCGGCCAACCGGTGCAGGTGCTCCCAGCACCCGTACCGGGCCAGCCCGAGCCCGATGGTCCCGGCCTCCACCGGCCAGACACTGCCCCGGTGGTAGCTGAACGGGTTGTACGCCGGATGCTCCGCCGACAACGTCCGGACCCCCCAACCGCTGAACATGTCGGGCGCGAACAGCCGGTCGACCACCCGGGCGGCGGCCCGGGCCGGGACGATGCCGGTGGTGAGCAGGTGCCCGTCGTTGGAGTTGGTCGACCGCACCGGCCGCCGGTCCGGCCCGAGCGCCATCGCGTAGCAGCCCCGGTCCGGCAGCCAGTACGCGACGTGGAAGCGCCGCCGTAGGGCACGGGCCCGGGCCAGCAGCGCGGCGCCCCGGGCCGGGTGGCCGGCCACGGTGAACACCACGGCGGCGTGGCGCAGCGCGGCGTACCAGTAGCCCTGCAGTTCGCTGGTCGCGATCGGGTTGGGCACCACCTGCCCGTCCTCGTCGACGATGGCGGTGTCCGAGTCCTTCCACCCCTGGTTCTTCAGGCCGCCCCGGGAGCGGTGGTGGTACTCGAGGAAGCCGTCGCCGTCGGGATCCCCATACCGTTCGATCCAGTTCAGGGCCTGCCGGGCGGTCGGCAGCAGGTCCCGCACCGTGTCCAGGTCGCCGGTCCAGGCCAGGTACTGCCCGAGGAAGACCAGGAAGTCCGGGGCGGTGGACCAGTCGCCGTAGTAGGCGGTGTACGGGTCCAGGCCGAGCACCGAGACCGGGCCCCGGCGGGCCTCGTGCAGCGGCTTGCCGGGTTCCTCGTCCCGCCAGTCGTCGAATCGCTGCCCGAGGTGCTGGGCGTTGAGCCGCAGACTGTCGGCCAGCATCGTCGGCCCGGCCAGCAGCGCCTGCCAGGAGGCGGTCATCGTGTCCCGGCCGAAGATCTCCTGGTACATGGGCAGCCCGGCCATCGGCGCGGTCGGCCCGGCTGGTTCGCCGAGCGGCAGCACGGCCAGTTCCTCCACCGCGTTCCGCCAGGCCGCCGTGATGTCGAAGTTGCTGCTGGTCAACCCGGCGAATTCGCTGACCAGCAGGCCTCGGGCCCGGGCGGCCGCGTCGGTGCCACCGGCGAAGCTGGCCGGGGGCGCGGGCAGGCGCGCGCCGTCGAAGATCGGCTCCACGATCAGGTCCACCCGGGCGGCGCCGCGCGGCGACACCTCGACCTCGACCGCGAACGCGCCGTCGGCGTACCGAACGGGGGTGTCGGCGCGCACCGCGACGGCGACCGCACGGTCGATGTCGTCGCGCAGGTAGGTCAGGCGGAGCTCCTGCGCCGCGGCGTCCCAGTCCGTACCGACATCGCCGGTCTGCAGCCGGCGGCCCGTCTCGGCCTCGACGCTGTCGGCGAAGTCCGCCTCGACCCGGATCGCCAGCGCCAGCCGCAGCGGCTGCTGAGCGTAGCTGACCACGGTCAGCCTGGTCCGCAGCCCCGCACCGACGAACCGTTCGGTCAGCAGGTAGGCAGCCCGGGACGGCAGCTCTTCCCCGTCACCCAACGCGGCGTACGACAGCTGGGAGCTGCCCAGCACGTTCGCCGCGCTGAACGGGATCGGCTCCCGGCCGTCGACCGTGACCTGCTCGACGCTGAGCACCCGGGTGTTGCGGGCGAAGAATCCCTGCGGGTCGGTTCCGGTGACCCGGCAACGCACGTCGGTGACCAGCGTGCTCCACCCACTCGCCACGTAGAGCAGGTCGGGCCGGACGCGGAGGTTGCGCACCCTGGTCATCGGGCACGCCTGTACCCGGTCGGACGGCCGGTACACGTGCCCGCCGGGCTCAGGGCTGGATCCGCGCCTGGTGGCGGACGAGCAACTCCACGGCGAGGGCGATCGCCACCGCCTCCACGGCGAGCAGGGTGATCAGGATGAGCAGCTGGGTCGCCCCGGCCTGGAGCGGGCCCGCCCCGCCGAGCAGCACACCGACGAACGCGCCCGGCAGGGTGACCAGCCCGACCGTGCGGGTCTGGTCCAGCGCCGGGATGAGAGCCTGCCCGGCGGCCGGCCGGCAGATCTCCAGCGCGGCGTCGCGGGGGAGCAGCCCCAGGGCCAGCCCCGCCTCGTACTCGCCGTGCCGGGTGCGCAGCTCGTCGAGGGTCCGCCGGCCGGCCAGGCTCGCCGCGGTCATCGCCCCGCCGATCAGGATGCCGGCCGTCGGCAGCACCACCAGCGGCGTCGCGGGCAGGGCCCGACTGGCCAGGAGTACGGCGAGACTCGGCACCACCCCGACCGCGATGGCCAGCGGCGCGACCCGGCGCGGGACGGCCGGCCCGATGCGCCGTCCCGCGGTGACGCTGGCGACCACGTACATGAGCAGGATGAACGCGGCGGTGCTCCACCATGCCCGCAGCACCGCGACGATGATCAGCGAGACGGCACCGAGCTGGATGGTGGCCCGGCCCGCCGCGCCCAGCACGGCCCGCGCCCGGCCGAGCCCGGACAGCCGCAGCACCACGGCACCGGCCAGGGTGAGCCCGGTGAGGGCGACCACCAGGGTCGGCCCGATCGGCACCGTGCCGCCACCTGTCGCCGCGCCGGTCATCGTCCCGCCCGGTCGCGGGGGATGTCGTCGACGCCGGCCACCTGATGATCGTATTCGGGCCGTCCTGCCGGGGCGCACGACCGGCCGCTCCTGCCGGACCTCAGCGCCCGAGGTTCCTCAGGCGCGCCGGCCCGCGCGTCGCGGCCGTTGCCCGGGTCAGGCCTGCCGCTGGGCGATGTTGACCATCCAGCCGATGCCGAACCGGTCCACGCACATGCCGAACTCGTCGCCCCACATCTGCTTCTCCAGCGGCACCGAGACCGTGCCGCCTTCGGCGAGCTGCTTCCAGTAGCCGCGCAGCTCGTCGGCGTCGTCGCCGCTCACGCTGATCGAGATGTTGTTGCCGGGGCTGTATTCCATCTCCGGCGGGGTGTCGGAGGCCATCAGGGTGAACCCCCGGTCGGTCTCCAGCATGGCGTGCATGACCTGGTTGGCCACCGCCGGATCCGGGTTGCCGGCCTCGCCGAAGGTGCTCAGCGTCAGGTTGCCGCCGAACACGTTCTGATAGAACTCCATGGCCTGCCGCGCGTTGTCGCGGAAGCTGAGGTACGGGTTGAGCCGAGACGCCATTGTGCGACCCTCCTTCGTCCTTGACGAGGGTCATCGTCGCAGCCGGGTGCGGCAGGGACAATGACGTGTGCTGGGCGAGTCGTACCGAAACGGACGCGGTGGGGGTGGCACCGTTGCCACCCCCACCGCTCTCCCCGCCGGTACGTCAGTCCTGCTGGAAGGACTGCCGCACCACACCCCCCACCAGCGCACACCAGGTGGTGGTGCTGACCTTGCCGTTCGGGTCCAGACCGTGCAGGTGCTGCAGGTCCTTGAGGGCCTTCTTGGTCACGTAGTCGTACTCGCCGGTGATCGCCACGTCGGCGTAGCCCTTGGAGTTGAGCATGAACTGCACCGCGGTGACCGGGATTCCGGTCGCGTCCTTGTCCAGCTCGGGCGCCAGGGTCTCCCAGGTCGGCGCGGTGAGGGTGGCGTCGATGTCGACCGGGATGCCGTTGCGGGCCTGCCAGTCCTGCACGGCGGCGACGGTGGCTGCGTTGAAGACGCCGTTGACCGGGACGGTGTAGCCGCGGAAGGTGAGCAGGTACTGGGCGACGCGGACCACCGGGCCGCCGACGAACCGCCAGATGTCCGGCCACCGGCGGGCCGGCACGTCGGCAAGGTTGGTGCCGAGCTCGGCGAAGACCCGGCGGCGCAGGGTGGGGAACTCCCGGTAGAACATCGCGCCGGGGCACAGCGTGGCCCGGAAGTCCCAGTGGCCGAAGATGTCGTGCGCGTGCAGGCCGTACTGCTGGCAGATGGTGGTGCAGAGCTTGACCAGCGAGTCGAGCAGTTCCCGCGGCGGCGTGTCGGTGACGTACGTGCCCTCGTTCTCGATGCCGATGGCCCGGCCGTTCTCGCCGGGGCAGTGCGCCGAGATCATCTGCCGGTCGCCGGCCTGGAGCCGCTCCAGGCTGCCGTGCCGGCCCTCCAGGACGTGCCCGCCCCGGCTGACCGTGAAGTGCTGCCCGGTGTCCGACCACCCGTTGCCGTCCATGTGCAGGTCCTGGCAGTCGCGGGCCAGCTGCTTGGCGTGCTCCTCGGAGTAGTCTGTGCTGTTCGGGAACGCCATGTGGTGCACGATGATCTTGTTGGTGGCGATGGCGCTGATCGACAGCGGGTCCGCCGGGGGGCGTGCGCCCCACTCGTCGCAGCTGATGATCCAGTCGAGGTTCGCGCCGGGCGCGGCCTGCGCGGCGGCCGGGAAGGCGAGCTCGCTCCCGACGACCGCGACCGCGGCGGCGCCGAATCCGGCCCGCAGCAGGGTGCGGCGGTCCAGCTCAGGGTGGTTGAAGTGCATGTCGTCTCCTCCGCGGCCGGGCAAGGACCAGGGCATGAAAAGGAACTTCAAGAGCCGCGCGTGAGACGGAGGATATTGCCACGAATGCGCGCAGCGCTAGGGGGTGGCGGGGGCGAGAATCGATCTGTGTCCCGGATGGAGGGTCGAATGTGGCCCAGAATGGTCAACTCGGGCGGGGCGATGTCGCATGGGTCGCCCGGGCGGTTGCCGGTCGCCCGCAGCCGGCGGTGAGCAGGAGCAGCGCCGTGGCCGGGGGCGATCGCCGTGCCGGGCCACGGGCCGGTCGGCCCCGGTTGGAAACGTTTTCGTAACGAGCCCTTGACCTGATCGCCGGCTCGGCGCAGACTCCCGGAAACGTTTACAGCAGACAGGTGGAGGTGCGGGGCGTGGGTCGTAAACGTTTACAGGAGTCGGCCGACGGCCGGCCCACCGTCCACACCGTCGCCGCCCGCGCCGGTGTCTCCATCGCGTCCGCCTCCCGCGTGCTCAACGGCGTCGGCGGCAGCCCGGAGACCGTCCGCAAGGTGCGCGAGGCGGCGGCCGAGGTCGGCTACGTGCCCAACGCCATCGGCCGCTCGCTTCAGTCGCAGCGCACCGGCCTGGTCGCGCTCGCCGTCGAGGACATCGGCAACCCGGTCTACGTCGAGATGATGCGGGCCATCGAGTCGGTGGTCGCCGCCTCCGGCCGGCAACTGCTGGTGCACGCCACCGGCGGGCAGATCGCCAACGAGACCGCGCTGCTGCGCCGGCTCGCCCACCGCTACGTCGACGGGATGATCGTCTCGCCGATCCGGGTCACCGACGACCACCTCGCCGCGCTGGTCGACAGCCCCGTACCGGTGGTCGTGGTCGGCCAGCTCGGCGCCGACGCGCCGGTGGACAACGTGCGCACCGACTCGCGTACCGGCGTGGGGCTGGCGGTCGACCACCTGGTCGCGGCCGGGCGGCGGCGGATCGGGTTCGTCAACGGCCCGCTCGACACCGTCCCCGGCGCCGCCCGCGACGCCGGCTTCCGGGCCGCCCTGGCCGCCCACGGCATCGACCTCGACGAGCGCCTCGTCGAGGTCGGCGACTTCCGGTACGCCGCCGGCCGCGCCGCCACCGAACGGCTGCTCGCTCGGGCCCGCCCCGACGCGCTGGTCTGCGCCAACGACCTGATCGCCGTCGGCGCGCTGCACGCCCTGCTGGCCGCCGGCCACCGCGTCCCGCAGGACGTCGCGCTGGTCGGCATGGACGACACCGAGCTGGCCCGGATGATGTTCCCGCAGCTGTCCAGCGTCTCCCTCGGCTCCGCCGAACGTGGTCGGCGCGCCGCCGAGCTGCTGCTGCAACGCATTGCCGACCCGGCCCTGCCGCCGCGGCGGGAACAGGTCGCGCCCAGCCTCGCCGTCCGCGCCTCCAGCGCCACCGGGCCCGCGACCGACGTAACTCTGCCCGCACCGCGTACCCCGGAGGTGACGGCATGACCACCCTGGCCGAACGGCCCGACGTCGCCCCCGCCGACGGGCCGCGGGTGGCCCGGTCCCGGTCCGACCGGATGGGCATCTACCTGCTGCTGCTCCCGTCGCTGCTGCCAATCGTGGTGCTGTCGGTGTTCCCGCTGCTGCGCGGCATCTACCTCGGCTTCACCGACGCCCGC
Source organism: Micromonospora sp. NPDC047738 (assembly GCF_040642675.1). Classification (NCBI taxonomy): domain Bacteria; kingdom Bacillati; phylum Actinomycetota; class Actinomycetes; order Micromonosporales; family Micromonosporaceae; genus Micromonospora; species Micromonospora sp. NPDC047738. The sequence continues at coordinate 69,522 of NZ_JBEYSO010000012.1, read as the reverse complement.
GCCGGACGCCACGTCGAGATCAGCTTCACCGGGCTGGCCAACTACCGCGACCTGCTCGGCGACGAGCTGTTCTGGAACTCCTTCAAGATCGGCCTGCTCTGGGCGGTCGGCGTGACCGTGCTGCAGTTCCTGCTCGCCCTCGGCCTGGCCCTGCTGCTCAACCAGCAGCTGCGCTTCCGCGGCGTGGCCCGGGTGCTGTCCGTGGTGCCGTGGGCGATGCCGCCGGTGGTGGTCGGCATCCTGTGGAAGCTCGTCTACCACCCGGACGCCGGCCTGCTGAACGAGTTCTTCCACCGCATCGGCGCCGACGGGCTGCGCACCAACTGGCTCGGCGACTTCAGCACCGCGCTACCCGCGGTGATCCTGGTGGGGGTCTGGGCCGGCATGCCGCAGACCACCGTCGTACTCCTGGCGGGGTTGCAGGGTGTGCCGCGCGAGCTGCACGAGGCGGCCGCGGTCGACGGCGCCAGCACCTGGCACCGCTTCCGCAACGTCACCCTGCCCGCCATCGCGCCGGTGATCGTGGCGATCACCTCGCTGGACTTCATCTGGAACTTCAACTCGTTCGGCCTGGTCTACGTGCTCACCGCGGGCGGGCCGGGCGGCAAGACGATGCTACCGATGCTCTTCGCCTACGAGGAGGCGTTCCGCTACGGCAACTACGGATACGCCGCCGCCCTCGGCAACGTCATGGTCGTGATCATCGTCGCGCTGCTCGCCGTCTATCTGCGTCGCCGGTTGAGGGAGGCGAACTGACATGTTCGGAAAGCCGAGCCGCACCGGGCGCACGCTGCAATATCTCGCGCTGACCGGCTACCTGATCTTCCTCGGGTTCCCGCTGGTCTGGCTGCTCTCCACCGCGTTCAAGCCGCCCCGGGAACTGGTCCAGCTGCACCCCACGCTGATCCCCAGCAACCCGACCGTGCAGAACTTCGTGCAGGCCTTCACCGAGCAGCAACTCGGCCGGGCCGCGCTGAACAGCCTCCAGGTATCGCTCGCCTCGGCCCTGCTCACCGTGCTGGTCGCGCTGCCCGCCTCGTACGCCCTCGCCCGGTTCCGCACGAGGCTCGGCACCGTCGCGCTCGGCTGGGTGCTGCTGTCGCAGCTCTTCCCATTCGTCCTGCTGATCATCCCGATCTTCCTGATCCTGCGGCAGGTCGGGCTGGCCAACACGCACGCCGGGCTGGTGCTGATCTACGTGGTCTGGGCGCTGCCGTTCGCCCTGTGGATGCTGCAGGGCTTCGTCCGCAACATCCCCCGCGACCTGGAGGAAGCGGCCGCCGTCGACGGCGCCAGCCGGCTCCAGGTGCTGCGCCGGGTGGTCTTCCCGCTGCTCGCGCCGGGCATCGTGGCGACCGCGCTGTTCTCCTTCATCTCCGCCTGGAACGAGTTCTTCTTCGCCCTGGTGCTGGTCAAGACGCCCGAGCTGGCGACCCTGCCGGTCGCCCTGGCCCGGTTCGTCGGCATCGAGGGCACCGCCCGGCTTGGGCCCCTCGCGGCCGGATCCCTGCTCGCCACCCTGCCCAGCCTGATCTTCTTCGCGTTCATGCAACGCCGGCTCTCGTCCGGGTCGCTCGCCGGCGCGGTCAAGGGCTGAACCCCATCCCCCCACCCAACACCAAGGAGGAACCCCCCCCCATGCTCCGAAGCAGATTCCGTCGGCTCGCCGCGGCCACCGCGGTCGCGGTCGTCGGCCTCGGCGCCCTCACCGCCTGCGGTGACGGCGGCGGCGAGGACAAGGCGTCGTCCGGCCCGGTCAAGCTGCGCTTCCTCAGCCTGGCCTGGCAGAAGGAGTCGCTGCAGGCCAACAAGGACCTGGTCGCCAAGTGGAACAGCGAACACGCGGACATCCAGGTCGAGTACGTCCAGGGCGACTGGAACTCGATCCACGACCAGTTGGTCACCTCGTTCGAGGGCGGCGACGCCGCCGACATCGTGCACTACGAGGCCTCCGCCATCGGCGAGTTCACCAAGCAGGGCTACCTGACCGACGTCTCGAAGCTGCTCAGCGACGACTTCAAGGGCCAGATCGACCAGGGCGTCTGGGACACCGTCACGTTCGACGGCAAGGTCACCGGAGTGCCGTTCCTGCTGGAGTCGCAGGTCGTCATCGCCAACAAGAAGCTGCTCGACGCCGCCGGCGTCACCGTCCCGCCGGCCGACGGCGGCTGGACCTGGGACGAGTTCCAGGCCAACGCGCAGAAGCTCACCAAGCCCGGCCAGTACGGCGTGGCCTGGGCGCTGAAGTCGCCGACCAACCGGGTGATGAACCTGGCGTTGAACTACGACGGCAAGTTCTTCTACACCGACGGCGGCAAGACCGAGGTCAAGGTCGGCGACCCGGAGAAGGAGGTGCCCAAGCGGATCCACGACATGCTCTACACCGCCAAGTCCGCCTCCCCAGAGGCGCTCGGCATGAGCGGCGCGGACACCCTGCCCGGCTTCTTCGGCGGCAAGTACGCCATGCTCCCCGGCTCGGTCTCGCTGCGCCAGCAGATGGTCGAGCAGGCCCCCGCCGGCTTCGAGTGGGTGACCCTCCCGCCGATCAAGGGGCTGTCCAGCAAGCAGGCCGCCAACCCGCAGACGCTGTCCATCTCCGAGGACAGCAAGCACAAGAAGCAGGCCGCGCAGTTCCTGGAGTGGTTCCTCAACCCCACCAACATGGCCACCCTCGCCAAGGGCGACTGGCTGGTGCCCACCGGCAAGCAGGCCAACCAGGAGCTGGTCAAGGCCACCGGCGGCAAGCAGGGCTGGGACGTCGCCGCGGACAGCGCCGCCGACCTGACCGTCGCGCCGTTCCAGAAGGTCGACGGCTACCCGGAGTGGAAGACCAAGTACGCCACCCCGGCGCTGCAGCAGTACTTCGCCAACAAGATCACCCTGGACCAGCTCGGCACGCAGCTGGTCGACGGGGGCAAGCAGGTGCTGAGGTAACCATGTCACTCTTGCTCGACAAGTCGGTCGGCTGCCTCGTCGGCGCCGCGGTGGGCGACGCCCTCGGCGGGGCCACCGAGACAGCCCTGCCGGAGCAGATCCGCGCCCGCTTCGGCGGCTGGGTCGAGGGGATCGTGCCCCCGTACCACGCCGACTGGGCCACCGCGCGGCCACTCGCGCCGTACCACAAGGGCGACGGGCACATCACCGACGACACACTGATGACCCACGCCCTGGTCCGCGCGTACGCGGCCAAACGGGACCACCTCGACGCGTACGACGTGGCGGAACTGCTCGTCCCCGACCTGATCGAGCGGGTGGTGTACCTCCCGGACCTGGAGCGGGAGGGGGTGACCTTCCACCGGCTGGCCGCGGCCGAACGGTGGCTGGTCACCCGCCTGCACCACGCGCACGCCGACCCCCGCGAGGCCGGCGTGGGCAACATCGTCAACTGCGGCGCCGCCATGTACGTGGCCCCGGTCGGCATCGTCAACGCAGGCGACCCGCCCGGGGCGTACGCCGAGGCGGTGGAGCTCACCGGGGCACACCAGCACAGCTACGGGCGGGAGGCCGCGGCGGTCTTCGCCGCCGCGGTCGCCGCCGCCGCGGCACCCAGCGCGGGCGTCGACGACGTGATCGCCGCGGCCCTCGACCTGGCCCGCGACGGCACCCGCGCCGCCGTCGACGCGGTGGTCAAGGAGGCCCGCGGGTACGACGACTGGAAGGCGGCCATCCCCGCGCTGCGCGCCGCCGTCGCGCCCTACGACACGGTGGGGGAGGAGTACCGCAACCCGGGCCTGGGCGCCCGCCGGCCCAGCCGGCTGCACGCCATCGAGGAACTGCCGGTGGCGCTGGGCATGCTGGTGGTGGCCGGCGGCGACTACCGGGCGGCGGTGCTGGGTGCGGTCAACTACGGCCGCGACGCCGACTCCACCGCCACCATGGCCGGTGCGATCGCCGGGGCCCTCGGCGGCGCCGCGGCCGTGCCGGCCGAGTGGTCGCAGGCGGTCGCCTCCGCGTCCCGCACCGACCTGGTCGAGCCCGCCCGGGTCCTCGCCCAGGTGGCCACCGAGGTCTTCGACCGCGACCGGGAGCGGTTCGCCCGCCGCGCCGAACGCTTCGGCGGTCTGGCATGAGCGACGGGCTCCGGCTGACCTGGGTGCAGCCGGAGGACCTGCTGCCGCACGAGCTGGCCGCGAGCCGCGACGAGGGCCGCGACGTCACCGACCTCGCCGACCGGTGGGCGGCGGCCGGTGGTGACGTCACCGCCCCGGTCAGCGGCGCCTCGCCCGTGCCGGCGTCGCCGCGGCTGCGCGCCCTCGCCGTCGACCTGCTCGACGCCGCCGACGCGCGGCCCGGACCGGACACCGCGCACGAGCCCGACGACCTCGACGCGGTCCGCGCGACCTGGCCGAGCGCCTGGCACCTGCCAACCACGGTCGAGCGGGACCGGCTGCACGGCGCCTGGCTCGGCAGGGCCGCCGGCTGCCTGCTCGGCAAGCCGGTGGAGAAGATCCCCCGTCACGGGATCCGGGAGATCCTCTCCGCCACCGGCCGGTGGCCCCTGCGCGGGTGGTTCACCGCGCAGGGGCTGCCAGCCGACGTCGCCGCCCGCTGGCCGTGGAACCGGCGCAGCGCCCCCACCAGCCTGGCCGAGAACATCGCCGGCATGCCCGAGGACGACGACCTCAACTTCGCGCTGCTCGCGCTGCGCATCCTGGAGACGTACGGGCCGGACTTCACCAGCGCCGACGTGGCGCAGGCCTGGCTGGACTGGCTGCCCGCCGGGCGGGTCTTCACCGCCGAACGGGTCGCCTACCGCAACCTGCTGCTCGGCCTCACCCCGCCGCGGACCGCCCGCCGGCACAACCCGTTCCGGGAGTGGATCGGCGCCCAGATCCGCACCGACGTGTACGGCTGGACCAACCCCGGCCGCCCCGACCGCGCCGCCGAGGCGGCCTGGCGGGACGCCGCCGTCAGCCACGTCCGGGCCGGCGCGTACGGGGCGATCTGGGTGGCCGCCCTCGCCGCGGCGGCACCGGTCGCCACCAGCGTCGACGAGGTGCTGGACGCGGGCGAGTCCGTGCTGCCCCCGGACAGCCGGTTCACCGCCGCGATCCGGGAGGCACGCGCCCTCGGCGCGGGCACCGACGACTGGGAGCACATTGTGGACACCCTCTACGCCCGGCACGGGCACCTGCACTGGGTGCACGTCCGCAACAACGCCGCCCTGGTCGCCGCGGCCCTCGCGTACGGGCGCGGCGACCTGGAACGGTCCATCTGCGCCGTGGTCTCCGGCGGCTGGGACACCGACTCCACCGGCGCCACCGTCGGGGCGGTCACCGGGGCGCTCACCGGCGCGTCCGCCCTGCCCGGGCGCTGGGTCGACCCGCTGCGCAACCGCCTGGCCAGCAGCATCGCCGGCTTCGACGGCGTCCGCTTCGACGAGCTGGCCGGCCGGACGCTCGCCCTGGCCCACCGGAGTGCGCCGTGAGCGAGCGGAGCGAGCGAACCATCAGGCTCAGTAGCGGGGCGCCTCGCGCCGCCGCGGAGCGAAGCGGAGCGGCGGCGTGAGCCCGCGGGTGGTCGTGGTGGGCAGCGCCAACCTGGATCTGGTGGTGACCGCACCGCAGTTGCCCAGGCCCGGTGAGACGGTGCTCGGTGACGGCTTCCGCACCGTGCCCGGCGGCAAGGGCGCCAACCAGGCGGTCGCCGCCGCCCGGGCCGGCGCGGACTGCGCCTTCGTCGGCGCGGTCGGCGCCGACGACTTCGGGGCGCAGCTGCGGGACAACCTGACCGCCGCGGGCGTGGACGTGCGCGGCCTGCGCACCGTCGACGGGCCCTCGGGCGTCGCGCTGATCGCCGTCGACCACGCCGCGGAGAACTGCATCGTCGTCGCGCCCGGCGCCAACGCCACCCTGACCGACCTGCACCCCGCCGACCGGGCGGCGGTGGGCGCGGCCGACGTGCTGCTGCTCCAGCTCGAGGTGCCGCTGGCGGCCGTCACCCAGGCCGCCGACCGGGCCCGCGCCGACGCCACCACCGTGGTGCTCAACGCCGCCCCGGCCCGCCCGCTCCCCGAGGAGCTGCTCGACCTCGTCGACGTGCTGGTGGTGAACGAACACGAGGCGGCCGTCGTCGCCGGGATGTTCATCGACGAGCCCGCCGCCCTGCTCGACGCGCTGGTGGCCCTGGTACCCCGGGTGGTGCTGACCCTCGGCGCCCGGGGTGCCGCCTACGCCGACCGGCACGGTACCCGCCTGCAGGTGCCCGCGCCGGCGATCGAGGCGGTCGACACCACCGCGGCCGGCGACGCGTTCACCGGTGCCCTCGCGGTCGCCCTCGCCGAATGCGGCGGCGCACTCACCGCCGCCACCGCGCCGGCCGTCCTGCGCTGGGCCTGCGCCGCCGGGGCGGCCTGCGCCCAACGCCCCGGCGCGTCCACCGCGCTGCCCGACCGGGCCGCCATCGACACCCTGCACGCCGCGACCTACGGAGCGGAAGAGTGAACGAGCGTAGCGAGCGAACCAGCAAACTCAGTGCGGTGGAGCCTCGCGCCGGCGCCGACCGCAGGGAGGCGGCGGCGTGAGCTTCAACCCGTACGTCCCGCGCCCCATCGACCGGCCCACCGAGGTGCCGCTCGGGGCGCACGCCGACCTGGCCACCCTCGACGAGGCGAAGATCTTCGCCGCCCCGGGCCACCCCGCCGACTGGCCCGCCTGGCGCGACCAGCTCACCCGCTGGCGGGCCGACGCCCGGGCCCGGCTCGCCTACACCGGCGAGCACTACGACGGCATCACCGGCGACTGCTTCACCGTCTGCCTCGCCTGGCTGTGGGACGAGACCCTCTACGACCACGACCGGGGCGAGTTCACCGTGGACGCGTTTCTCGACGCGGCGCGGCGCGACTTCGGCGGCTTCGACGGAGTGGTCCTCTGGCACGCGTACCCGGTGATCGGGCTGGACGCGCGCAACCAGTTCGACTGGTACCGGGACGTCCCCGAACTGCCCGACGTGGTTCGCCAGTTCCAGGCCCACGGCGTCCGGATGTTCGTCGACTACAACCCCTGGGACACCGGCACCAGGCGGCGGCCCGGCACCGACGCCGAGGAGGTCGCCGCGCTGGCCGCCGCCCTCGGCGTCGACGGGGTCTTCCTGGACACCCTCAAGGAGGGCGCCGGCGAGCTGCGCAAGACCCTTGACGCGGTCCGCCCCGGCCTGGTCCTGGAGGGTGAGAGCCGGGTGCCGCTGGCCCGGATCGCCGACCACGCCATGTCCTGGGCGCAATGGTTCGCCGACTCCGACGTGCCCGGCGTGCTGCGGGCAAAGTGGTTCGAGCGGCGGCACATCCTGCACCACACCCGTCGCTGGCACCGCAGCCACCTCGACGAGCTGCACTCCGCCTGGCTCAACGGCTGCGGCGTGCTGGTCTGGGAGAGCGTCTTCGGCGTCTGGGTCGGCTGGAACGACCGGGACAAGGCCGTGCTGCGCGCCATGCGGCGGGTGCAGGCCAGCCACGCGGCGTGGCTGCGCGCCGAGGACTGGGTCCCGCTCGCCGATCACCCGGGCACCGGCCAGGTGTACGCGTCCCGCTGGACCCACGACGGCCAGCCCCTGTGGACGGTGGTCAACCGGGGCGCCGACCACGACGGCCCCTGGCTGCTCACCGAGCCCCGGCCCGGCCGCTTCGTCGACCTGGTCACCGGCGCCGAGCTGACCGTCACCGCACTCGAGGACGGGCGGGTCGCCGTCGGCGGGCCGCTGCCCGCCGGGGCGATCGCCGCGGTGGTCACCACCGACACCCCCGTCGACCGGCACGAGCCGCCGACCGGTGACCCGTCCTTCCCGGCCCGCGCCGCCGTGCGTACCCGCACCCCGTGGTCGCCCCTCGCGGCCCTGCCCGGCGGCATGGCCTGCGTCGACGGCGGCCACCACGAGCTGACCGTCCGCCACCGCGTCCGGGAGACCGGCCTGTACGGCGAAGCCCCCTACGTCGACGAGTGGAAGCCCCTGCCGCCCCGACTGCACCACACCGGCACCCTGCGCCGCCCGGTCCGGCTCGGCCGCTTCGCCATCGACACCCACGAGGTCACCCACGGCCAGTACGCCCGCTTCCTCGCCGCCACCGGCTACCGGCCGGTCCGGCCGGAACGGTTCACCGCCGGGCAGGGACCCGCCGACGCCCCGGTCACCGGCGTCGACCTCGCCGACGCCCGCGCGTACGCCGACTGGGCCGGCCTGCGGCTGCCCACCGAGGACGAATGGCAGGCCGCCGCCGAGGCGGGACTGCTCGCGCGCCGAGCACCCCTGGTCTGGAACCTGACCGAAAGTGAACACTCCGACGGGCGTACCCGGTTCGTCATCCTCAAGGGCGGCTGCGCGTACCGCGCGGAAGGCTCCGACTGGTATCTCGACGGCGGCCCCCAACCGCCCGAGGTGTCGGTGAAGCTGCTGCTCACCGGCGCCGGCCTCACCCGCTCCGACTCGATCGGCTTCCGCTGCGCCGCCGACCTGCCCGCCGAAGGAGCCCCCCGATGAGCAGAACGTGGCGCACCGGCGCCATCCTCGTCGCCCTGCTGGCCGCCGTCGGGCTCACCGGCCTGGCGCCGGAGACCGCCGTCGCCGCCAAGGATCCCGCCGGCACCCTCAGCACCGCCACCGCGCCCTCGCCGGCCCTCGGCGACAGCATCGACTACACCGTCTACCTCCCATACGGCTACCGCGACCCCGCGCAGGCCGCCACCCGCTACCCGGTGCTGTACCTGCTGCACGGGCGCGGCGACACCATGCAGGCGTGGACCCGCATCAAGTCGAACCTCGACCGGCTGATCGCCGACCGGCAGGTGCCACCGATGATCGCCGTGCTGCCCGACGCCCCGTGGAGCAGCCGCGGCAGCTGGTACGTCGACTCCGCGTACACCGGCGCCGACAACCCGGGCCGCCCCGTGGAAACCGCGCTCACCCGCGACCTCGTCACCCACGTCGACGCCACCTACCGCACCGCCGCGCACCGGAACGCCCGGCTCATCGGCGGCTACTCGATGGGCGGCGCGGGCGCGCTGCGCTACGCCCTCGCCCACCAGGACCTCTTCGCCAACGCGCTGGTGCTCAGCCCCGCCGTCTACCAGCCGCTGCCGCCGGCCGACTCCTCGGCCCGCGAGTTCGGCGCCTTCGGCGCCGGCGACCAGCTCTTCTCCGACGACGTCTACCGGCGGCTGAACTACCCGGCCCTGCTCCCCGGCGTCGACCCGGAATCCCCGGTCCGGATGTTCATCGCCGTCGGCGACGACGAATGGCCCAACCCGGACCCGGCCGACGCCGTCCACGACCTCGACTACGAGGCCGCCACCCTCTACAACACCGTCCGGCGCACCGACGGCATCGCCGCCGAGTTCCGCGTCCTCGACGGCGGGCACGACTGGGACGTCTGGCGCCCCGCCTTCGTCGCCGGTCTCACCCAGCTCGCCGCCACCCTCAGCGTCACCCCGCCCGCCGGGCTGCCCGCCCCGCTGCACGGCACCCCCGGCGCGGACTGGGCCGGCGGGGTCGCCGCCCACCCCGACGGCGACGTCACCCTCGGCTACGCGGCGTCCGGCAGTGTCGCCGGCCAGCCGTACGCCGGCGGCCTCGACGCCGTGGTCACCCGGGTCGCCGCGGACCGCACCACCGCCCGCTGGACCGCCCAGTTCGGCACCGCCGCCAACGACCGGCTCTACGGGACCGTGCCGCTGCCCGACGGCAGCGTCCTCACCGCCGGCTACACCCGCGGCGACCTCGACGGCCGGCACCCGGGCAGCCCGGCGGACGACGGGTTCGTGGCGAAACTGACCGCCACCGGGCAGCGCGCCTGGCTCACCCAGGCCGGTGACCCGGCCAAGGCCGACCGCTTCTACGCCCTCGCCGCCGCACCGGACGGTGGCGCGTACGTCGCCGGCTACACCAGCGGCGCGTTCGGCGGCACCAACGCCGGCGACAAGGACGCCCTGCTCGCCCGGATCGCCCCGGACGGCACGCTCGCCTGGACCCGCCAGTTCGGCGGACCCGGCGAGGACAAGGCGTACGCCGTCGCCGTCGGCCCCGACGGCGTCTACGTCGCCGGCGGCACCTCCGCCGCCCTGCCCGGCACCACCCCGCTCGGCGGCGCCGACGGCTGGCTCGCCCGGTTCACCCCCGACGGCACCCGCGACTGGCTCACCGTCGCCGGCGGCGACGGGGACGACCTGCTCGGCGGCGTCACCGTCACCGGCGCCGGGCAGGTCGTGGCCACCGGCGCCACCGCCGGCGACGTGCTGACCGTCGCGTACACCAGCAAGGGCGCAGAGCGCTGGCGGACCGTCACCGGCGGGCGCGGCGCGGACGCCGGCACCGACGTCCTGGCCCTGGCCGACGGCTCGCTCGCGGTGGTCGGCTTCACCGGCAGCACGCTCGGCGTGCCGGCCGGCGGGGCGGACGTGCTCACCCTGCGCCTCGACGCCCGCGGCCGGCAGCTCGCCGTCGCGCAGTACGGCACCGCCCGCGACGACGCGGCCGACCCGTTCGGCGAGGAGAACGTCTACGCCACCCTCGCCCCCGACGGCCGGCTGCTGGTCAGCGGCCGCACCGCCGGCACGCCCACCGGTGGCGCCGCCCTCGGCAACGGCGACGTGTTCCTCGCCGCCGTCGACCCGGCGAAGGGAACGCCATGACCGCGCCCGCCCCGCTGCACGGCGTCAAGGTGGTCGACCTGGCCACCCTCTTCGCCGGCCCGCTCGCCGCCGCCTTCCTCGGCGACTTCGGCGCCGACGTGGTCAAGGTCGAGCACCCGGCCAAGCCCGACCCGTCCCGCGGGCACGGCCCGGCCAAGGACGGCGTCGGCCTCTGGTGGAAGGTGCTCGGCCGCAACAAGCGCACCGTCACGCTCAACCTGTCCGACCCGCAGGGCGCCGAATTGCTGCGCCGGCTGCTCGCCGACGCCGACGTGCTGGTGGAGAACTTCCGCCCCGGCACCCTGGAACGCTGGGGCCTCGGCCCGGACGCCCTGCACGCGGTCAACCCACGCCTGGTGATCGCCCGGATCAGCGGCTTCGGCCAGGTCGGCCCCTACGCACCCCGGCCCGGGTTCGGCACGCTCGCCGAGGCGATGAGCGGCTTCGCCGCCGCCACCGGGGAACCCGACGGGCCGCCCACCCTGCCGCCGTTCGGCCTGGCCGATTCGGTCACCGCGCTCGCCGCCGCGTACGCGGTCATGCTGGCCCTGCGTGGCCGCGACCTGACCGGCCGGGGCCAGGTGGTCGACCTGGCCATCATCGAACCGATCATGGCGATGCTCGGCCCGCAGATCACCTGGTACGACCAACTCGGCTACGTGCAGCCCCGGCTCGGCAACCGGTCCAACAACAACGCCCCGCGCAACACCTACCGGTGCGCGGACGGCCGCTGGGTGGCCGTCTCCACCAGCGCGCAGAGCATCGCCGAGCGGGTCATCCGCCTCGTCGGCCACCCCGAGCTGGTCGACGAGCCCTGGTTCGCCACCGGCAGCGGCCGGGCCGCGCACGCCGACGAACTCGACGCCGTCGTCGCCGGCTGGGTGGCACAACGGGACCGGGACGAGGTGGTGGCCGCGTTCGAGGCGGCCCAGGCGGCCGTCGCGCCCGTCTACGATGTCCGGGACATCCTCGCCGACCCGCAGTACGCGGCGCTCGGCACCGTGGTCGCCGTCCCCGACGAGGACCTCGGCGAGGTCCGCATGCAGAACGTCCCATTCCGGATGTCGGCCACGCCCGGCGAGATCCGGCACGCCGGCCGGCGGCACGGCCAGGACACCGACGAGGTGTTCCGGGCGCTCGGCCTGACCGACGCGGACCTGGCCGCGCTGCGCGAGCGGGGCGTGATCTGATGCTGCTGACCTGGCTCTACGTGCCCGGCGACCGGCCGGACCGGTTCGCCAAGGCGGTCGCCTCCGGCGCCGACGCGGTCATCCTCGACCTGGAGGACGCCGTCGTCGCCGGCCGCAAGGCGTACGCCCGGGACGCCGTCGCCGAGTTCCTCGCCGAACCGTCGCCGGTGCCGGTCCAGGTGCGGGTCAACGAGCTGACCGGCCCGGACGTCGACGCCGACCTGGCCGCCGTCGCCGGTAGATCGGGGCTGGCCGGCCTGCGCCTGCCCAAGGTGGAGTCCCCGGCGGCCGTCGCCGCCGTCGCCGCCCGGGTCGACACCCCGCTGCACCCGCTGATCGAGTCCGCCGTGGGGCTGGAGTCCGCGTACCGGATCGCCGCCGCCCACCCGGCGGTGGCCTCGCTCGGCCTCGGCGAGGCCGACCTCCGCTCCGACCTGGGCGTCGGCGACGACGACGGCCTGCTCTGGGCCCGCGGCCGGATCGTCGTCGCGGCCCGCGCCGCCGCGTTGCCGCCGCCGGCCATGTCGGTGTATGCGAACGTCGCCGACCTCGACGGGCTGGCTGCCTCCTGCGCCGCCGGCCGGCGGCTCGGCTTCCTCGGAAGGACGGCCATCCACCCACGACAGCTCCGGGTCATCGCCGCGGCGTTCCGCCCGGCCGAGCGCGAGGTGGCCCGGGCCCGGGAACTGCTCGCCGCCGTCGCCGAGGCGCAGACCCGCGACTCCGGCACCGTGGTGCTGCCCGACGGGCGGTTCGCCGACCGGGCGATGGTGGCCGCCGCCCGCCGGGTCGTCGACCTCGCCGCCCGCTACGCCGCCTGAGCGCAGCTCACTCCGCCCGGCCGCCCTGGCCGATGCCCACCGGCCGGGGTGGCGGCTGGGTCAACCTCGCCTGGTCGGGCTGGAAGGGTGCGGGGTGAGCCCGTCCGCGACCGCCTCGATGAACTGGGTGAGGTAGTCGAAGTCCGGCACGGCGACCCGCTCGGCCCGTTCGTGCAGGGTGTCCGGGGTGACCGTGTCGTCGATCCGGGCGACCTCGTGGCGTCCGTCGCGGTCCATGGCGTGCCTCCCGTCACTGGTCGTGACGCTCGTCGGTGCCGTCACACCGTCGCTTGCATACAGCCATCATTGCACTGTGCCAGCATCTCGGCCAGGCCCTGACGCATAACCGGTAGGCGGCGCGGTCAGGCCTCGGCCTCCGCCGGGCTGTCCACCGCGGCGACGCCCAGCCACCACTCCTGCTCGGGCAGCTCACCCGCCGCCGTGGCGAACGCGGTCAGCGCCTCGGTCACCGTCGGCTGCCAGTACGCCGAGGTCGCGGCGACGATCCGAGACAGCTCCGCGCGCCGCCGACGGATCACCTCCTGCACCAGGGCCAGCCCGGCGGGGGTGAGCCGCAGCCGCACCACCCGGCGGTCGCTGCTGGAGCGGGACCGGCGGACCAGGCCCTTGCGGATCAGACGGTCACACATCCGCGTGCCGGTCGACGGGGCGACCTGGAGTTCGGCGGAGATGTCGACGGCGCGCTGGGGTCCCCGGGTGGCCAGCACGACCAACGCCCGAAACTGCGGCAGGGTGACCTCGGCGTCGAGGCCGGCCAGCGAGCGGGCGGCGAGGCCCACGAACGCGCGGCTGGCCGCCATCAGCGCCTCGACGGCCGCCGTTTCGCTGTCGCCGGCGGGTGATTGCATCCCGCCATCATTCCAGCAGGGCGGTAGCCCGTCGGGCGACGCCGGGGGCGGGCGCCGGCGGGTTTGCTTCCGGCGATCCGCGGTATCTCCGATCCATGCAGCGCATCACCTCCGCAGTCCTGGTCTCCCGGCGCGTGGACCGGAGTCCTGCCGTGCCATCGGGTCGGGAGGCCCGCCGTGCGGGGTGACTCCGTGCTCGACCGGGTGACCGCCGCGGCGTACCGGATCCCCACCGACGCCCCGGAAGGGGACGGCACCGCGGCCTGGAGCGCCACCACACTGGTGCTGGTCCAGGTCAGCGCGGGCGGCGAGGTGGGCACCGGCTGGACGTACGCGGCGGCCGCCGCCGGCGAGCTGGTCACCGAACTGTTGGCCGGGGTAGTGACCGGGCGCGACGCGCTCGACGTCCCCGGCAGCTACCAGGCCATGCAGGCGGCCGTGCGCAACGTGGGCCGCCCCGGCGTCGCCGCCTACGCCATCTCCGCGGTCGACGTGGCGCTGTGGGACCTCAAGGCCCGCCTGCTGGGGATCCGTCTGGCCCGGCTGCTCGGCCTGGCCAGGGAAACCGTGCCGGTCTACGGCAGCGGCGGCTTCACCACCTACGACGAGGCACAACTACGGGCCCAGTTCACCCACTGGGTGCACGAGCAGGGCATCCCGCGGGTGAAGATGAAGATCGGCGAGTCGTGGGGGACCCGCGTCGAACGCGACCTGGCCCGGGTCGGCACGGCCCGGCAGATCATCGGCCCGGACGCCGAGCTCTACGTCGACGCCAACGGCGGCTACCAGCGCAAACAGGCGATCCGGGTGGGGCAGGCGCTGGCCGACCAGGACGTGCGGTGGTACGAGGAGCCGGTCTCCTCAGACGACCTGGCCGGCCTGCGGCAGGTGCGCGACGCCGTCCTGCCCGACGTGGCCGCCGGGGAGTACGGCTATCACCTGCCGTACTTCGCCGCCATGGTGCGGGCCGGCGCGGTGGACTGCCTGCAGGTGGACGTGTCCCGGTGCGGCGGCATCACCGAGTGGCAGCGGGTGGCCGCGGTGACCGCCGCGGACAACCTCCAGCTCTCCGGCCACTGCGGCCCGCACCTGCACCTCGACGTCGCCGCCGCGACGCCCAACCTGCGGCACCTGGAGTGGTTCCACGACCACGTCCGCATCGAGTCGATGTTGTTCCAGGGCACGGTCACGCCAGAGCCGGGCGGCCTGCTGCGGCCCGACCTGTCCGTGCCCGGGCACGGGCTGCGGTTCGACGAGTCGGCGGCGGCGCCATACCGGATCGGGTGAACCCGGCGCGTCCGCGCCGTGATCGGGCAGGACTGAACGGCGCCGGAACGGGTAGGCCCGGCGCCGGGAGGCGGGCGCCTCCGGGATTGAGGGGGACCATGGCAGTCGCCGCCATCGTCGCAGTGGTGATCGTCGTCGTGCTCGCGCTGATCGTGCTGTCGCTGAGCGTCCGGCTGGTGCAGCAGTACCAGCGCGGTGTCGTGTTCCGCTTCGGCCGGGTGCTGGACCGCATCCGCCAACCCGGGTTCCACCTGATCATCCCGGTCGCGGACCGGATGGTGCGGGTCAGCATGCAGACCACGGTGATCGGGGTGCCGGCACAGGGCGTCATCACCCGCGACAACGTCACGCTCACCGTCGACGCGGTCGTCTACTACCGGGTGGTCGACCCGGTGAAGGCCCTGGTCAACGTGCGGGACTATCCGGCGGCGGTGCTCCAGGTGGCGCAGACCGCGCTGCGGTCGGTGATCGGCAAGGCCGACCTCGACACCCTGCTGCGGGACCGCGACAAGATCAACGCCGAGCTGAAGGCCGTCATCGACGCGCCCACCGAGAAGCCGTGGGGCCTGCTCATCGAGCGGGTCGAGGTCAAGGACGTGTCGCTGCCCGAGGGGATGAAGCGGTCGATGTCCCGGCAGGCCGAGGCGGAGCGGGAACGGCGCGCGCGGGTGATCGCCGCCGACGGTGAGTTCCAGGCCTCCCGCCGGCTCGCCGACGCCTCGCGGGCGATGGCGAACACGCCTGGGGCGTACCAGTTGCGGTTGCTGCAGACGGTGGTGGACGTGGCCGCGGAGAAGAACAGCACGCTGGTCATGCCGTTCCCGGTGGAGCTGCTGCAGTTCTTCCAGGAGTACGGGCGGCGCACCCGCGAGCAGGCGGCGCCCGGTGGGCCGGGGCGGACAGAACCGGCCGAGGCGCTCGGCCCGACCACGGAGGGCGTCGCCGCGGCGGCCGAGGGGGACGGGCACCGACCGCAGCGCTGACCGGGACAGCGCATATACCGGTAATCTGTATATCCTTGTTGCCATGAGCGACAGTCCACTGCGGGAACCCACGTTCCTCGTCCTCACCGCGCTGGCCGAGACACCCCAGCACGGGTACGCCGTCATCGAGGACGTGCGACGCATCTCCGAGGGCCGCGTCCAGCTGCGGGCCGGCACCCTCTATGCCGTCCTCGACCGGCTGCGCGCCGACGGCCTCATCGAGGTCGACCGCGAGGAGGTGGTGCAGTCCCGGCTGCGCCGCTACTACCGGCTCACCGCGCTGGGCGCGACCCGGCTCGCCGACGAGGTCGCCCGGCTGCGCCGCAACGCCGACGCCGCAGGCCGGCGGCTGCGCCGCGCCGGCCTGCTGCCCGAGGGAGGCGCCGCATGAGTAGCACGCGGACCATCAGGCTCGGCAGCGGAGCGGCGGCGTGAGCGCCGGCGGGCTGGAGCGCCGCTACCGCCGGCTGCTCGCCGTCTACCCGTGGGAACACCGCCGGGCGTACGAGGAGGAGATGCTCGCCGTCCTCCTCGACGGCGCGCGGCCCGGCCAGACCCGCCCGAGCGCCGGGGACGCGGTCAACCTGATCGGCGCCGGCCTGCGGGCCCGGCTACGGGTGAGCGCACGGGGGTTCACCGAGCCGGCCTGGGCCGACGCTGCCGCCGTGACCGGCGTCCTGGTGGCGTTGCTGCTGCTCGCGGCCGCCGGCAAGAGCCTGCTCGAACAGGTGGTATCGGACCCGTCCCTGCCGCCGCGGCTCGCGCCGGGCGGTCCCGATCTGGTCGACTGGCTGCGCGTGGCGGGTTGGGCGGCGGTCGGCCTCGCCGCCCTGATCGGGCTGCGCCGGGTCGCGGCCGGACTCGCCTGGGCCGGGGTCGTCGGCTGGCTGGTGCTGGTGGGGCCGGGCATCACCGGCCAACCCAGCTATGTGATCGACACCCTGCCTCAGTTCGCGCTCGCCCTGGTGGCGGCCGCCGCGCTCACCGTGCCCGCGCCGCCCCGCCGGGCGTTGGCGGTGCTGGGTACGCGCCGGCTGGCGGTGTTGCTGCTCGCGCCGCTGGCGGCGGTGGCCCTCCTGGCGCTGAACCGCGCGACCCGCCCGGCCTTTACCTCCGGGCCGGTGTCCTACCAGCGTCTCTACGAGCTTGAGGCGAGCAGTTCGACCGTCGTCTGGCTCTACGTGGCCGGGTTCGCCGTCGCCGGGCTGGCCGTCCTGGTCAGCCTGGCCACGCTCGCCCCGGGGGTACGGCGGCGTGTCGCCGTCATGCTGGCGCCGGTCGCCGCGCTGGCCCTGCTCATCGACACCGCGCTGGCCGGCTGGGCGGCGTCCACGATGCACATGGGGCACGTCATCCCGCTGGTGCCGGCACAGTGGGCAGCGCTGGTGCTCACCCCCGCGGTGACCTTCCTCGCCGGGGTGCTGCTGGTGCGCCGCCGCGAGGAGACGCTGCGCATGGTGGCCCTGGGCCGGGCCGCCGACCGGGAACGGCCCACCGCCTGAGCCGCCGCCGGTGGCCCCGTGCTCAGGCCGGGGCCACCGGCGGCCGTTGGCCGGACTTCGATCAGTCGAGCAGGCCACCGGTGGGTAGCGGCAGTCCGGGCAGCCCGGGCAACAGGGGTGAGAGGCTGGGCGAGGGCGGCCGCGGCGGCTTGGGCAGCGGCAGCAGACCACCGCCGTTGCTCACGGCGCCGCCCGGCGTGATCGAGGCCGGCGGCTGGGACGGCCCGGGCGGCGGAGCGACCGTGCCGGTGCTGGGGCGAGTGGCCGGGGTGGTCGGGACGACGCCGGGCATGGGAGAGACCGGCACGGCGGTGGGCAGGAGCTTTGCCCGCTCCGCGGTGAGGTCCCGCCCGAGCACGTCGAGGTCGACGCGCAGTCGGGCCGCGCTCGCCGGGTCGGTGACCTGGTCGAGTTCGCCGTGCGCCTGGTCGACGAGTGCCTGGGCCTCGTCGAACCGGTGCTCGGTCAGGGCCGTGCGGGCCCGCGTGATCGTGTCCTCGACGTCCCGTATCTCCGCCTGCTGCGGGTAGAGCAGCCTGGTCAGCGACCACAGCGGACTGCCCGGCTCGGCGTTGCGACTGCTGATCCCGAGCCCGGACGCCAGGGCCAGCAGCGCGACGGCGGCCGCCGCGAGACGCACCGCCCAGGGGCGGGGTCGCCTGGTCCGGGCCGGACGTACCGGAAGTGGCGTGGGCTCGACCGGGTCCGCGGCCGGCGCCCCTGGACGGACCTCGGCCGGTTCGGGGACGCCGTCGGCGATGTCGGCCCGCCAGGCGGCGAGCAACTCGGCCAACTCCTCTCCGGCCGGCACCGGCTCGCCTCGTCCCAGCGCGTCGAGCAGCGCATCGTCGCGGGCCAGGATGTCCAGATCCACCGCCTCGCCGCCGTCCGGCGTCCGCCCGCTCATGCCGCCACCTCGTCCAGGGAACCCCCGGCAAGGGTACGGAGCCGGGCGAGCGCGCGAGACTGGGCCATCCGTACCGCCGCCGCCGTCATCCCCACGATGGTGCCCACCTCGTCGGCGGACAGGCCCACCGCGACGCGCAGCAGGATGATCTCCCGCTGGACGTCGGGCAGCCGGTCCAGCAGGGCGGACAGCCGCCGGGCCAGGTCGGTGGCCAGCACCTGCTGCTCCGGCCCGGGCGCGGCGTCGGGCTGATCCAGCGGGGCGTCGGTGGGGGTGACGGCCGCGTCCCGGATGGCCGCGCGTTGGGCGTCGGCGACCTTGTGCGCGGCGATCCCGTAGACGAAGGCGGCGAACGGGACGCCCTGCTCGCGGTAGCGGGGGAGCGCGCGCAGCACCGCCACGCACACCTCCTGGGCCACGTCGTCCGCGGTGGTGTACGCCCCGCCGACCCGCCCCAGGCGGGCCCGGCAGTAACGGACCAGGCCGGGGCGCACGTCGGTGAGCAGTGTCGCGGTCGCCGCCGGGTCGCCCGCGGCGGCCCGGCGGACGAGATCTGGCTGCTGGATCACTGTCATGAGCTCGCGAGGCACCTTCATTACCGGCGGGTTAACCGGCACGCTATCGAGCCTTGCTCAATTTTCCTAGCTCACGGTTTGTGACCAACCCACGCCGGAAAGAAGTTTGTTGCGTTCTCCACGGTCACGCCGATGTGTCAGGCAGCGACGGAGAGGGGAGGGATCAGTGGGCGTCGAGGTCGCCGTGCAAGGGCTGACCAAGTCGTTCGGCGGGCAGCCGGTCTGGTCGGACATCACCCTGACCCTGCCCGCCGGGGAGATCTCCGTCCTGTTGGGACCCTCCGGCACGGGAAAGTCGGTCTTCCTCAAGACACTGGTCGGGCTGCTGCGGCCCGACCGGGGTGCCATCCTGATCGAGGGCAAGGACCTGCCGCGGCTGTCCGAACGCGAGCTGTACGAGGTACGCAAGCTGTTCGGCGTGCTGTTCCAGGACGGCGCCCTGTTCGGCTCGATGAACATCTACGACAACGTGGCGTTCCCGCTGCGCGAGCACACCCGCATGTCCGAGTCCCAGATCCGGGCCGTCGTCACCGAGAAGCTGGACATGGTGGGCCTGGTCGGAGCCGAGAAGAAGCTGCCCGGCGAGATCTCCGGCGGCATGCGCAAACGGGCCGGCCTGGCCCGTGCGCTCGTGCTCGACCCGCAGATCATCCTCTTCGACGAGCCGGACTCCGGGCTGGACCCGGTGCGCACCGCCTACCTCAACCAGCTCATCATCGACCTCAACCAGCGCACCGAGGCGACCTTCCTGATCGTCACCCACGACATCAACACCGCCCGCACCGTGCCCGACAACATCGGCCTGATCTACCACGGCCACCTGGCCATGTTCGGGCCGCGAGAGATGCTGCTGTCCAGCACCGAACCGGTGGTCCGGCAGTTTCTCAACGCCCAGCGGATCGGGCCGATCGGCATGGCCGAGGAGAAGGACGCCGACGAACTGGCCGCCGAGGCGGAGTCCGGGGTAGAACTGCCGCCGCTGCCGCCGATCCCACTGCAACTGCAGCCGTCGGACGGGCTGCCCCGCCGGGCCGAACGCCCACCCGGGCAGTGGTGCCGCGAGCACGGCGTCACCCCGCCGCCCGGCTCGTTCGAGGGCCTCCGGCAGGTGGAGCGACCGACCATCGACCTGGCGCAACACCTCACCGGCGACCCGGGCAGGCACGGCCGGGAGGTGGCCCGATGAGCGCCCCGACCGCCGCCGTCCGCCGCTCCGGTGAGTTCTTCGCGTTCTGTCTGGACACCCTGCGCGGGCTCGGCCGGCGGCCAGTGCAGGTACGCGAGTTCGTCCAGCAGGCGTGGTTCATCAGCTCGGTGTCCATCCTCCCGGCCGCCCTGGTCTCCATCCCGTTCGGTGCGGTCATCGCCCTCCAACTCGGCTCGCTGGTCCGCCAGCTCGGCGCGCAGTCGTTCACCGGCGCCGCCTCGGTGCTCGCCGTGGTCCGCGAAGCCGGCCCGATCGTCACCGCCCTGATCATCGCCGGCGCCGGCGGCTCGGCGATCTGCGCCGACCTGGGCTCCCGGAAGATCCGCGAGGAACTCGACGCCATGCAGGTCCTCGGGATCGACCCGATCCACCGCCTCGTGGTGCCCCGGGTGCTCGCCTCGATGCTGGTCGCCGTCCTGCTCAACGGCCTGGTCAGCGTCGTCGGCGTCACCGGCGGGTACGCGTTCAACGTCGTCCTGCAGGGCGGCACCCCAGGGGCGTACCTGGCCAGCTTCCAGGCCCTCGGGCAACTGCCCGACCTGCTGGTCGGCGAGGTCAAGGCGCTGCTGTTCGGGGCCACCGCCGCGCTGGTCGCCTCCTACAAGGGGATGACCGCCAAAGGCGGCCCGAAGGGCGTCGGCGACGCGGTCAACCAGAGCGTCGTCATCACCTTCATGCTGCTGTTCGCGCTGAACTTCGTCGTCACGGCCGTGTACTTCCAGGTCGTACCGCAGAAGGGAAGCTGACGTGGCCGTGCTGCGCTACCTGGACGACCTCGGCGGGCAGCTCGCCTTCCACCTGCGCGCCCTCGCCTGGGCGCCACGCACCCTGCGCCGCTACAAGCGCGAGGTGATCCGCCTGCTGGCCGAGGTCAGCTTCGGCACCGGCGCACTCGCCGTGCTCGGCGGCACCGTCGGCGTGATCTGCTTCCTCACCTTCTTCACCGGCACCGAGGTCGGGCTGCAGGGCTACCAGGCGCTCGACCAGATCGGCAGCAGCGCGTTCACCGGGTTCGTCTCCGCGTACTTCAACACCCGGGAGATCTCGCCGCTGGTGGCCGCGCTGGCCCTGTCCGCCACGGTGGGCTGCGGGTTCACCGCCCAACTCGGCGCGATGCGGATCTCCGAGGAGGTCGACGCGCTGGAGGTGATGGGGGTGCCGTCCCTGCCGTTCCTGGTCACCACCCGGATGATCGCCGGCTTCATCGCGGTCATCCCGCTGTACGTGATCGGCCTGCTCTCCAGCTACCTGGCCACCCGCACCATCGCGGTCGTCTACTTCGACCAGTCCGCCGGCACCTACGACTACTACTTCCACCTCTTCCTGCCCCCCGGGGACGTGCTCTGGTCCTTCGGCAAGGTGCTGGTGTTCAGCGTGATCGTGGTGCTCGTGCACTGCTGGTACGGCTACACCGCCCAGGGCGGGCCGGCCGGCGTCGGCGTCGCGGTCGGGCGGGCCGTGCGTACCGCCATCGTCGCCGTCAACGTCGTGGACTTCTTCCTGTCCCTGGCCATCTGGGGCGCGACCACCACCGTCCGGATCGCGGGGTGACCATGCGACACCGTGTCCTCGGCATCGTCTTCATCGCCCTGCTCACCGCGGCGCTGACCGGGTCCGTGCTGCAGTACCGCAAGGCGTTCACCCCGGTCGACCGGGTCACCCTGCACGCCGACCGCGCCGGCCTTCACCTCCTCGAGGGCGCCGACGTCAAGGTACGCGGGGTGGTCGTCGGCGACGTCCGCTCGGTCCGCAGCGACGGTGGCGGCGCCGTCATCGGCCTCGCGCTCGACCCGGCCAGCACCGGCCGGATCCCCGCCGACGTGACCGCCCGGCTGCTGCCCAAGACCCTCTTCGGGGAGCGGTACGTCGAACTGGTCCCGCCGGCGGGCAGCACCGCCGGACCGATCCGTGACGGCGCGGTCATCAGCCAGGACCGCAGCCGCACCGCCGTCGAGCTGGAACGCGTGCTCGACCAGGCGCTGCCGCTGCTGCAGTCGATCCGCCCCGACCAACTCGCCACCACCCTCGGCGCGATCTCCACCGCCCTGCAGGGACGCGGCGACCAGCTCGGGGCGAACCTCACCCGGCTCGGCGCGTACCTGCGGCAGCTCAACCCGGAACTGCCCACCATCGCCGAGGACCTCCGCAAGCTCGCCGTCGTGCTGGACAGCTACGACGCCGCGCTGCCCGACCTGCTCGCCCTGCTGCGCGACGTCACCGTCACCGCCGGCACCGTCAGTGACCAGCGCACCCAGCTCGCCGCGTTCCTCGCCGACACCACCGACACCGCCGACACCGCCCGGGGCTTCCTGGACCGGCACGGCGACCAGCTCATCCGCCTCGGCGAGGTCAGCCGGCCGGTGCTGGAACTGCTCGCCACCTACGCCCCCGAGTACCCCTGCCTGGTCAGCGGGCTGGTCGCCCTGCAACCCCGGGTCGAGGAGGTCTTCTCCGGCGGGCGGATGCACATCACCCTCGAGGTCACCCGCGACGGCGGCCCCTACGAGCGGGGCCGCGACGAGCCGGTCTACGGCGCCCAGGACGGCCCGAACTGCCGGCACCTGCCCGACCCGCCGATGCCCGCCCCGCAGGTGCCGGTCGCCGACGGCTACGACTACCGGGGCATCCGTACCCCGCCGCTGCTGCCCGTCGGGCTGCCCGCCGCGTCCGGCGGCGCAGCCCCGGCCGCCGCCTCCCCGGCCATGGGCCAGGCCGGCACCAGTGCGGAACAGGCCCTGGTCAAACCCCTCGTCGGTGGGCTCACCGGCACCCCGCCGGCCGAGGTGCCGGACATCGCGGTGCTGCTCTGGGGGCCGCTGCTGCGCGGAGCGGTGGTGAACGCGCGATGACCGGGAAGACGACCCCCGCGCTGGTCAAACTGGTGATCTTCGCGGCGGTGACGCTGCTGGCCACCGCGCTGCTCGCGCAGACCCTCGGCGCGTTCCCGCCCGGCGGGGTGGCCTACCGGGCCCGGTTCACCGACGTTACCGGCCTGCTGCCCGGCGACGACGTCCGCATCGCCGGAGTGCGGGTCGGCAAGGTCAGCGACATCGCCGTGGTCGACGACAGCGTCGCCGAGGTCACCTTCACCGTCGACCGGGACGTGCCGGTGGCCACCAGCGTCCGCGCCGCCATCCGCTACCGCAACCTGGTCGGCCAGCGCTACCTGGCGTTGACCGAGGGACCGGGCGACGGCCGGCCGCTACGGGCCGACGGGCTGATCCCGCTCACCCAGACCAAACCGGCGCTGGACCTGACCGTGCTGTTCAACGGGTTCCGGCCGCTGTTCACCGCGCTCAACCCCGACGACGTCAACAAGCTCGCGTACGAGATCATCCAGGTGCTGCAGGGCGAGGGCGGCACCGTCGCCAGCCTGCTGCGTCGCACCGCCTCGCTGACCAACACCCTGGCCGACCGGGACGCCGTGATCGGCCGGGTCGTCACCAACCTCAACCAGGTCCTGGCGACCCTGGCCAGCCACGACCAGCAGTTGGACGAGAGCGTCACCCAGCTCCAGCAGTTCGTCTCCGGGCTGTCCGCCGACCGCACCGCCATCGGCGAGGCGCTGGTCAGCCTCGGCGAGCTCACCGACACCACCGCCGGGCTGCTGCGCCAGACCCGGCCGCCGCTGGCCGCCGACGTCCGCGCCCTCGGCGACCTCGCCGGCACCCTCGACCGCAACTCCGCCGTCATCGACGCCACCCTGGGCCGGCTGCCGCAGCGCTACGAGTCGCTGACCCGGGTCGCCTCGTACGGCTCCTGGTTCAACTTCTACCTCTGCGACTTCGACGGCCGGGTGGCCGTCGCCGGCCAGCCGCCGCTGACCACGCCCGGCGTCAGCGCCACCGCCGCCCGCTGCGCCACCGGAGGCAGCCAGTGAAACCCTTCCGCGAACGCAACCCGGTCGTCGTCGGCGCCGTCGGGCTGGCCGTGATTCTGGCCGCCCTGCTCGGCGCCTTCCAGCTCGACCGCCTCGCCGCGCTCACCGGCCGCAGCTACCAGGCCGCGTTCCACGACGCCAGCGGACTCGCCACCGGCAACGAGGTCCGGGTGGCCGGGGTGCGCGTCGGCGTGGTGACCGCCGTGGAACTCGCCCGCGACAGCCAGCCGTATGTCCGGGTCCGCTTCCGGCTCGACGACGACGGCGTACGCCTGGGCCGGGACACCGGCGCCACCATCCGGATCAAGACCGTGCTCGGCCAGAAGTACCTCGCCCTGTCCCCGGCCGGACCGGGCAAGCTGCCCGAGCACGCCCAGATCCCGCTCGACCGCACCGCCGCCCCGTTCGACGTGGTCCAGGCCGTCACCGGGCTCGCCGACACCCTCGACAAGGTCGACACCGACCAGCTCGCGCAGGCGTTCACCACCCTGTCGCAGACCTTCGCCGACACCCCGGCCAGCGTCAGCACCTCCCTGACCGGGCTGTCCCGGCTGTCCCGCACCGTCGCCAGCCGCGACGCCGAGCTGCGCACCCTGCTCGCCCGCGCCCGGGACGTCACCGGCGTGCTCGCCCAACGCGACGAGGAGTTCCGCAAGCTCGTCACCGACGGGGAGAAGCTGCTCACCGAGGTCAGCCGCCGCCGGGACGCCATCCACCAGCTCCTCGTCGGCACCGACCAGCTCGCCACCCAGCTGTCCGGGCTGGTCGCCGACAACCGCACCCAGCTCGAACCGGCCCTGCGCAAGCTGCGCGACGTGGTCGCCGTCCTGCAACGCAACCGCGACGACCTGGAGCAGACCATCAAGCGGATGGGGCCGTTCGTCACCGCGTTTGCCAACGTGGTCGGCAACGGCCGATGGTTCGACTCGTACGTCGACGGCCTGCTGCAGCCGTACCTGCCCACGACGGGAGGACGCTGATGCCCGGTCCGGTCCAGCGCTGGCGGCGCCCGCTCGCCGCGGCCACCGTCCTGCTTCTCGCCGGCGCCGTCGGCGCCGTGGTGTGGCGGCACGAGACACCCCAACGGCGGGTCGTCGCCTACTTCACCCGCGCGGTCGGCGTGTATCCCGGCTCGGACGTCCGGGTGCTCGGCGTCCGCGTCGGCGAGGTCGAGAGGGTCGTCCCGCAGGGGCGCACCGTCCGGGTCGAGATGCGCTACGACCCGGCGTTGCGGTTCCCCGCCGACGCCCAGGCCCTGATCGTCCCGCCCAGCGTGGTCAGCGACCGGTACGTGCAGCTCACCCCGGCGTTCACCGGCGGATCCGCGCTCGCCGACGGCGCCGAGATCCCGGTCGGGCGGACCGCCGCGCCGATGGAGATCGACGACATCTACCGGGCGCTCGACGAGTTCAACCGCACCCTCGGGCCGACGGGCGCCAACGCCGACGGCGCCCTGTCCGACCTGGTCACCACCGGCCGGGCCAACCTGGAGGGCAACGGCGCCAACCTGCACGACACCCTCGACGGGCTGTCCCGCGCGCTGACCACCCTCTCCGACGGCCGCGGCGACCTGTTCGGCACGGTGGCCAACCTGCAACGCTTCACCACCACCCTGGCGCGCAGCGACGAGCAGGTACGCCGCTTCCAGCAGCAGCTCGCCGATGTCGCCGAGCAGCTCGCGGGGGAGAAGGAGGAACTGGCCGCCGCGCTGCGCAATCTGGCCGCCGCGCTGGCCGACGTGACCACCTTTGTCCGGCAGAACCGGGCCGCGCTCACCTCCAACGTCACCGCGCTGGCGGACATCACCCGCATCCTGGTCCGTCAGCAGCAGGCCGTCGTCCAGATCCTCGACGTGGCCCCGCTGGCGCTGAGCAACCTCAACCTCGCGTACAACGCGCGCTCGGGGACGCTGGACACCCGCGACAACCCGCTCGGCCCGTACGACCCGGCCAGCTTCGTCTGCTCACTGATCGTGGACCAGCTCCCCGCCGCCGAGGTGCCGGCGAAGTGCACCGCGCTCGCACAGACCCTGCACTCCCGCAACCTGCCCCTGACCGACCAGCTGCGCAAGCTGCTCAAGCTGCCGCCCGGCGCCCCGGTGGCCGGCGGGTCCCCACCGGGCTCCATCAGCTCCCCCGGTGCGCCGACCGCCGACGAGGCGCCGGGCGGCTTCCCACCCACCACCACGAGCGACCCGACGCTCGGCGGCATCCTGCGAGGCAGCGCATGAGCGAGCGCCAGCGAGTGAATCATCGGCACAGCGCCGTGGTGCTTCATGACGGCGCCGAGCGGAGCGAGGTGGCGGCATGAGCATCCGGCTGCTCCGCCTGCTGGCCGGCGCGCTCGCGGTGGCGCTGCTGCCCGCCGGCTGCGGCCTGCCCGAGGTCGCGGACCTGCCGCTGCCCGGCGGCAAGCCGGCCGGCGACGGCTACACCATCAACGCCGAGTTCGCCGACGTGCTCGACCTGGTGCCGCAGGCCGCCGTCAAGGTCGACGACGTCACCGTCGGCAGCGTGGAGAAGATCTCCCTGTCCGGCTGGCACGCCCGGGTCCGGCTGCGCATCGACCGCGGCGTGCGGCTGCCCGCCAACGCCACCGCCGCCGTACGGCAGAGCAGCCTGCTCGGTGAGAAGTACGTGACGGTGGCCCCGCCGCCCACCGAGCCCGCCCGCGGCCGGCTCGCCGACGGCGACCTCATCCCGCTGTCCCGCACCACTCGCGGCGCCGAGGTGGAGGAGGTCCTCGCCGCCCTCGGACTGCTGCTCAACGGCGGTGGCCTGGCCCAGCTGCGGACCATCAACGAGGAGCTCGGCAAGGCGCTCGCCGGCCGCGAACCCGCCCTGCGGGACACCCTCACCCAGCTCGACACCTTCCTCGCCGGGCTCGACCGGCAGAAGGCCGACATCGTCCGCGCCATCGACGCACTGGACCGGCTGACCGGCCGCCTCGCCCGGCAACGCCAGGTCGTGGGCAATGCGCTGGACTCCCTGGCGCCCGGGCTGACCGTCCTGGCCCGGCAACGCGTCCAGCTCACCAAGGCGCTGACCGCCCTCGGCCAGCTCGGCACGGTCGGCACCCGGGTGGTCGAGCGCAGCCGGGCGGACACCGTCGCCGCCGTACGCTCCCTGCAACCGATCCTGGAGCAGCTCGCCCGGGCCGGCGACGACCTGCCCAAGTCGCTGGACTTCATGCTGTCGTACCCGTTCCCGCCGAACGTCACCGGCGCCATCGTGGGCGACTTCGTGAACCTGTCCGTCACCGCCGACCTGGACGCCGCCAGCATCCTGGCCAACCTGGTGGCCGCCGCACCCGCCCCGGCCCAGCGGAGCCGCCCCGCCTCGGGCGCCAAGGCACCGACCGCGCCCCGGTCACCCGGCACCGGCCCGAACCGACCCGGCGACAAGCCCGGCGGCATCCTCCCCGAGCTGCCGCTGACCGGGTGCCTGCCGGATCTGAAGAACTTCCCGGCCATCTTCACCCCACCCGAGGAGTGCGGACTGCCGGAAGGCTGCCAGCTGCTCAAGCCCGGCTCGACGGTGCCGCTCGGCGGGCTGCTCCTGCCCAAGGGCCTCGTGCCGGCCGGCACGGCGTTCCCCGCCGGCACCGAGCTGCCCGCCGGCACCGTGCTCACCGCCCAGTGCGTGCTCCCGGTGACCGGGGCTGTCGTCGGCCAGCTCGGTGGTCTCACCGACCTCCTCGGAGGAGGGCTGATCAAGTGATCGGACGCACCGCGAAACTCCAGGTCCTCGCCTTCGTGCTGGTGAGCCTCCTCGGCGTCAGCTACGTCGGGATCCGCTACGTCGGCCTCGGGGACCGGCTGTTCGGCACCGGCTACGTCGTCCACGTCGACCTCGCCCGGGCCGGCGGCCTGTTCGCCAACGCCCCGGTCACCTACCGCGGCGTGCCCGTCGGCCGGGTCACCGCCGTCGCGCTGCGCGCCGACGGGGTCCGCGCCGACCTGCGGATCGACCGGGGCGTACGCGTGCCCGACGCGCTGCGGGCCGTGGTCACCCAGCGGTCCGCCGTCGGCGAGCAGTACCTCGACCTGCGCCCCGACCGCGACGGCGGGCCCTACCTTGCCGACGGGGCGGTGATCCCGGCCGACCGGACCGGCCTCCCGCTCGCCCCGGAGACCCTGCTGACCAACCTCGACGCCCTGGTCCGCTCGGTCGACCCGGACGACCTGAGCGTGCTGATCACCGAACTCGGCACCGCGTTCGAGGGCAACGAGCAGGCCCTCGCCCGGATCCTCGACGCGGGTGACGCCCTGCTCACCGAGGCGGACACCCGGCTGCCCGAGACGCTCACCCTGATCCGCGACGCCCGGACAGTGCTCACCACCCAGGCCGAGTCCGCCGAGGCGCTGCGCCGCTGGTCAGCCGGCCTGGCCGAGCTGGCCGCCGCCATCCGCGCCGCCGACCCGGACCTGCGCCGGCTGCTCGCCACCGGACCGCCGGCCGGCGCCGAGCTACGGGCGCTGCTGCGCGGCCTGGAACCCGACGTCGGGGCGCTGCTCGGCAACCTGGTCACCGTCAACGGCATCGCCGCCCGGCGGCTGCCCGGCATCGAGCAGCTGCTCGTGACGTACCCGATCGCGGTGGCCGGCGGATTCACCGTCACCCCCGGTGACGGCACCGCCCACCTGGGCCTCGTGGTCAACGCCGGCGATCCGCCGTCCTGCGTCTACCGGGGCGGCAGCACCAGGTGCAGCGGCAACGAGCGCGCCGCCGGCGCCAGCGTACGCGGGGCACAGAACGCCCCCCGACCGTCCGGCCGGGAGCCGGCGCCGCCGCCGTCCGACCCAGGGGCGAACGCCGGCTACGACCCGGCGACCGGCCTGGTGCTCGGCTCCGACGGACGACCGCTGCAGTTCGGCGGGACCGGCGGCCAGTACCGGACGGCCGGTGACCAGTCCTGGAAACAGCTGTTGCTCGCCGGGGTGACCCCGTGACCGGCGTACCCGAGGAGGTGGCGATGACCAGCCGCAGGAACACCACGCTGAAAGTCATCAAGGGAGCGTTGGCCGGTGGCCCGTCCCCGGCGCGACGCCGCCTGGTCACCCGTCCCGTGCCCCGTCCGGCCGAGCCGATCGAGCAGGTGCTGGAACGCCTCGACCGGGAGCCGGTGGCGGACCCCGCGCCGGCCGGCGACTTGAAGGTCGTCGACGACCCCGTCGGGGTCGAAGACCCGCCCGACCCCGACGACAAGGCGGCCGGCACCGACACCGGGGCCGACCCGAAGGCGAAGGATGCCGACGCCACCGCGGCGGCCGACGGCGGGCGGGCCGAGGCGGCGCCCGGCACGCCGGGCCGCGGCCGGGCGCTGACCGCGCTGCTCGTCGTGCTGCTCGCGGCCGCCCTCGCCGCCGCCGGCGTCTACGGCCACCGCTGGTACGTCGACCGGGCCACCGACCAGGCCCGCGGCGACGCCGTCGCCGCCGCCCGGCAGGCCGCCGTCAACTTCGTCTCGGTCAGCGCCGCCAGCGTCGACCGCGACCTGCAGCGGATCACAGCCGGCGCGACCGGCGACTTCAAGGACGAGTTCACCCGCGGCCAGGCGCAGGTCCGCACGGCCGTGGTGGAGAACAAGGTCCAGTCGCAGGGCACGGTGCTGCGCGCCGGCCTGGTCTCCGGAGACCGCCGGCACGCGGTGGTGCTGGTGGCGGTCGACGCCACGGTGAAGAACGTGAAGTCACCCGACGGGCGGCCGTCGCACTACCGGATCCAGCTCGACCTGGTCCGGGACAAGGACTCGGGCGACTGGCTGGTGTTCAAGCTCCAGTTCG
The DNA here is from genome assembly GCF_040642675.1 of Micromonospora sp. NPDC047738. NCBI lineage: Bacteria > Bacillati > Actinomycetota > Actinomycetes > Micromonosporales > Micromonosporaceae > Micromonospora > Micromonospora sp. NPDC047738. The sequence continues at coordinate 39,897 of NZ_JBEYSO010000012.1, read as the reverse complement.
TCGGCTGACCGGAGGAGGAGACCTCGATGCGTGTCCCGAGCGTTATGCGCCGCCCGCCGCGGCTGCGCCCCGTGCCCACCCTGGTCGTCGCGCTGGTCCTGGTGGCGGCGGTGGCCCTCGCCGCCTGGTACGGCGACCGCCGCGCCGGCCAGCGTGACCAGGCCGTACGCCAGGCCCTGGCCACCGCGCCCGCCGCGGCGAAGGCCCTCTTCTCCTACGACTACCGCACCTTCGACGACAGCATCGCCAACGGCCGCACCTTCGCCACCGGCGCGTTCGCCGACGAGTATGCGCAGACCACCGCCGCGCTCAAGCAGACCGCCACGAACCAGCAGGCGGTCGTGCTGGCCGAGGTGTCCGCCACCGGCGTGGTCAGCGCCGACAGCGACCGGGTGGAGCTGCTGCTCTTCCTCAACCAGTACCGGCGGAACGTGACCACGGCGGGGGAGAAGGTCGACCAGAACCGGGTCGTGCTCACCATGGTCCCGGTCGACGGGGAGTGGAAGGTCGTCAAGGCCACCGCGATCTGACCGGCGGGCTTCCGCCATCGGCGCCGGCGGGACAGCATCGTCGAGCCGTCGCCGGCACCGGCCGGCGCGCAGGTCGCTGCGGGGGCTGACCGCGTTTTCCGCCGGTGTGGCCGGGGTAGGTCCTCACGGGACTGACCCGAACACATGCGTGGAGGCCCTTCGATGAGAGACAACTTCGGCAACGCGGTGGGAGACGCGTTCCGTTCGGTGATGCTGTTCCTGCCCAAGGCGGTCGCCTTCATCGCGATCCTGGTGGTCGGCTGGCTGATCGCCAAGGCCGTGCTGAAGCTCGTGGACAAGATCCTGGAGCGGGTGCACTTCGACCGGGCCGTCGAGCGCGGCGGCATCAAGACCGCGCTGGCCCGCTCGAAGTACGACGCCAGCGATATCGTCGCGAGGCTGGCCTACTACGCGGTGCTGCTGGTCACCCTGCAGCTCGCGTTCGGCATCTGGGGCCCGAACCCGATCTCGGACCTGATCCGCGGCGTGGTGGCGTGGCTGCCCAAGGCGTTCGTCGCCATCGTGATCGTGGTGGTGGCCGCGGCGATCGCCAAGGCGGTGAAGGACATCATCGCCAGCGCCCTCGGTGGCCTCTCCTACGGCCGGGTGCTGGCGAACATCGTCTCGGTGTTCATCCTCGGCCTGGGCGTCATCGCCGCGCTCAACCAGATCGGCGTCGCCACCACGGTCACCACCCCGGTGCTGATCGCCGTGCTCGCCACGATCGGCGGCATCCTGGTCGTCGGCGTCGGCGGTGGGCTGGTCCGGCCGATGCAGGCCCGCTGGGAGAGCTGGCTGGCCCGCGCCGAGGAGGAGCGCCGGATCATCGCCGAGCACGCCCGGGCATACCAGGCCGGGCGGCGGGACGTGGCGGCCCAGCTGGGCAGCCCGTACGCCGAGGCGGAGCGGACCCAGCCGGTCGGCCCGCACGGTGCGGCGGAGCCCACCCAGCCGATGCCGCACGCCGGCACGGCGGCCACCCCGCGGCAGCCCACGGCCGGGCAGGCGGTGGACAACGACGCCACGATGGTGATCCCGCCGGCAAACGCGGAGAAGTTCCGCCGCTGACCGCCCGCGTCGCGACCGGGGTGGGGCCCAGCCGGGTCCCACCCCGGCTTTGCGTCCCGGCGGGGCGGCGGGGACGAGCGGCGCCGACTACCATCGGCGCATGACCTGGCGATGTTGATCCCACCCTGAAGGCCGAGGCCGCGGGCCACCGCGGACACCGCATTTCCGGTGTCCGTCACGTCCCCGTGGGAAGGCCTCCATGCTCATTGTCTCCGCGCGCCGATCCGACGTCCGCCCGCTGGCGGCGGCGCTCTACGCGTACGCGTTCCTCACCGACCTCGTCCTGCTCTACCCGGTCTACGCGCTGCTCTTCGCCGACACCGGACTGTCGGTCGGGCAGATCTCCTCGCTGTTCGTCATCTGGTCGGCCACCGGCATTCTGCTGGAGGTGCCCTCCGGCGCCTGGGCCGACGCGGTCTCCCGGCGGCTGCTGCTCTGCCTCGCGCCGCTGCTGCCCGCCGCCGGCTTCGCCCTCTGGGTGCTCGTCCCGTCCTACCCGGCGTTCGCCGTCGGCTTCCTGCTCTGGGGCGCCGGCGGGGCATTGCGCTCCGGCGCCCTGGAGGCGCTGGTCTTCACCGAACTCGACCGGCTAGACGCCACCGGCCGGTACGCCCGCCTGATGGGCCGGGCGAAGACCGCCGAGATCCTGGGTGTGCTCGCCGCGATGGGACTCGCCGGCCCGGTCCTCGCCCTTGGCGGCTACCGGGCCGTCGGCGCGGCCAGCGTCGCCGCCTGCCTGCTCGCCGCGGTGGTCGCGACCCGGTTCCCCGAGCACCGCCCGGCCGCCGGCGCAAACCCGGCCGACGACGATGGCTCGGCCGACGACGACGGGTCGGACGCCGATCCGGGGTGGCTGGCGAGTCTGCGCGGCGGGCTGGCCGAGGCCCGCGCCGACCGGTCGGTCCGAGCCGCGTTGCTGCTGGTACCGGCCGTCGCCGCGATCTGGGGCGCGCTGGAGGAGTACACGCCGCTGCTGGCCCGGGACACCGGCGTCGCGCTGGACCGGGTGCCGCTGCTGCTCGTGCTGGTGTGGGCGGGCACGACGCTCGGCGGGCTGCTGACCCCGGTGGGGGAGCGGTTGACCACCCGCGGGTACGCGGCTCTGCTCGTGGTCGCGGCGGTGGCCCTGGCCGCCGGTGCCCTGGTTCGCCATCCGGCCGGGTTCGTGCTGATCGGGGCGGCGTTCGGCGCGTTCCAACTCGCCACGGTGCTCGCCGACGTCCGGCTGCAGTCCAGGATCACCGGGCCGAGCCGGGCGACGGTCACCTCGGCCGCGGGGATGGCCACCGACGTGAGCATCATCGCGGTCTACGCCGGTTACGGCGTGGTCGCCACCGCCGCCGGCAACGCCGTGGCGTTCGCGGTGGCCCTGGTGCCGTACCTGGTGGTGGCGGTCTGGCTGGCCGCCCGCCGGACCTGACCCGGCCGGGCGGGGGCCGCAGGCCGGTCCCCGCCCGGCCCGCTCAGGCGGGTCGGGTCGAGATCGGGCAGCGGATGGCGAGAAACGGGCGAGCCAAATGAGAGGTATGCCGGATTAGCCCGGTCTCCGCTGCCCGTTCGGGCGGCATCCCGGGCGGCAAACCCAAGTCATTACCCGAGATGTGACCGTCGTCACGCCCGTTTGGCGGTGTTAGAAACAGAGGCACGAGTCGGGGAGGTGCCAGGTGGACGCAGCGCAACGCAGACACCACATCCTCACGCTGGCCCGCCGGCACGGCGAGGTCGACGTGCAGAAGCTGGCCGCCGACCTGGGCGTCGCCCCGGAGACCGTCCGGCGCGACCTGAGCATGCTGGCCCAGCAGGGCGCGGTGCGGCGCACGCACGGTGGCGCGTACCCGGTGGAGACGGCCCGCTTCGAGACCACCCTGGAGACCCGCACCACCCGGATGGTCGCCGAGAAGCGGCGGATCGCCGCCGCCGCGGTCGAACACGTCGGCGACGCGGAGTCGATCTTCATCGACGAGGGCTACACCCCGCAGCTGATCGCCGAGGCGCTACCCACCCACCGACCGCTGACCGTCGTCACGGCCTCGCTGCACACCGCCGCGGCGCTGGCCCACTCACCCACCCTCACGGTCCTCCTGCTCGGCGGCCGCGTCCGCGGCCGCACGCTCGCCACCGTCGACCACTGGGCCACCGCCATGCTCGCCGGCTTCGTCATCGACCTCGCCTTCGTCGGCGCGAACGGGATCTCCCGGGAACACGGGCTGACCACGCCCGACCCGGCCGTGGCCGCGGTCAAGGCGCAGGCGATCGGGGTGGCCCGGCGGGCGGTCTTCGCCGGCGTGCACACCAAGTTCGGCGGCCACAGCTTCTGTCGCTTCGCCGACGTCGCCGACGTCGACACCATCGTCACGGACACCGCGCTACCGGCGTCCGAGGCACACCGCTACTCGCTGCTCGGCCCCGTGGTGCTGCGCGTCTGAGCGCCCGGCCGATCCGCCTCCACCACAACCCCACCACCACCCATGGAGGTTCACTGTGTCCAGAACACGGTCTCCTCGCCGATGGCGCGGCGCGTTCGCGGTCGCCGTCGCGGCCGGCCTGACTCTGACCGCCTGCTCCGGAGCCGGTGGCGGCTCCTCGTCCGGCCCCGGGGGTGGCAAGACCATCACCGTGCTGATGGTCGGCAACCCGCAGATGGAGGACCTGGCGAAGGTCACCGCCGACAACTTCACCAAGCAGACCGGGATCACGGTGCGGTTCACGATCCTGCCGGAGAACGAACTGCGCGACAAGGTCACCCAGGACGTCGCCACCCAGGGCGGACAGTACGACGTGGCGACGATCGGCGCGTACGAGGCACCGATCTGGGCCAAGAACGGCTGGTTGCACGAACTGAGCTCCTACGCCGACGCCGACGGCGGCTATGACGAGGCTGACCTGCTGAAGCCGATGGTCGCCTCGCTCTCCGGCGAGGACGGCAAGCTCTACGCGGCGCCGTTCTACGGCGAGTCGTCCTTCCTCATGTACAACAAGGAACTCTTCGCGGCCAAGGGCCTGACCATGCCGGAGCGGCCGACCTGGCAGCAGGTGGCACAGTTCGCCGCGACGCTGGACGACAAGAAGGCCGGCGTCGCCGGGATCTGCCTGCGTGGCCTGCCCGGCTGGGGCGAGCTCTTCGCGCCACTGACCACCGTCGTCAACACCTTCGGCGGCACCTGGTTCGAGAAGGACTGGACGCCGAAGGTGAACGCGCCCGAGTTCACCGAGGCGACGAAGTTCTACGTCGACCTGATCCGCGCCCACGGTGAGCCCGGCGCCCCGCAGGCCGGCTTCACCGAGTGCCTGAACACCTTCGGCCAGGGCAAGGCGGCGATGTGGTACGACGCCACCTCCGCCGCCGGCACGCTGGAGGACGCCAGCGCCAGCAAGGTCGCCGGCAAGGTCGGCTACGCGTACGCGCCGGTCAACCGGACGACGTCGTCGGGCTGGCTGTGGGCCTGGGCCCTCGCGATGCCGAAGACCACCAAGAACGCCGACGCCGCCTGGAAGTTCATCGCCTGGGCCACCGGCAAGGAGTACGAGAAGCTGGTCGGCTCCTCCCTCGGCTGGTCCCGGGTGCCGGCCGGCAAGCGCCAGTCCACGTACGAGATCCCGGAGTACCGGCAGTCCGCCACCGCCTTCGCCGACCTCACCCTGAAGTCGATCCAGGAGGCCGACCCGGTCAACCCCGGCCGGCAGCCCCGTCCCGCGCTCGGGGTGCAGTTCGTCGGCATCCCCGAGTTCGCCGACCTCGGCACCAAGGTCTCGCAGGAGGTCTCCGCCGCCATCGCCGGCAGCACCACGGTGGAGAAGGCGCTCGCCGACGGCCAGCGACTGGCCGAGGACGTCGCCAAGGAATACCGGTAGCCGCCGCCGGGGCCGGCCGCCGGACGGCCGGCCCCGGCCACCCCACGAGGTGAACCGATGACCCGGACCATCACCGCCGGTGCCGGCGCACCGCCGCGCCGAGCCGTCCGACCCGTCCCGCTCGGCGCACGGCAACGCTGGACCCGCCGCGCCCCGCTGCTGCCCGCACTGATCTTCGCGATCGTGGTGACCCAGATCCCGTTCCTGGTCACCCTCTACCTGTCCACCCTGGACTGGAACGCACTCCGACCCGGCCGCCGCGCGTTCATCGGCCTCGCCAACTACGGCGAGGTGCTCACCGACGCCCGGCTGCGCGCCGCCCTGCTGAACACGGTGCTGCTCACCGCCGCCTCCGTCGTCGTCTCCGTCCTGCTCGGCCTCGGCCTGGCCATCCTGCTCGACCGCCGGTTCCCCGGACGCGGTGTCGTCCGCACCCTGCTCATCACACCGTTCCTGGTGATGCCCATGGCGGCGGCGCTGCTGTGGAAGCACGCCATCTACAACCCGTCGTACGGCCTGATCAACGGCATCGCCGGCGGCAGCACCGACTGGGTGTCGCAGTACCCGATGATCTCCGTGGTGACCACGCTGGTCTGGCAGTGGACCCCCTTCATGATGCTGATCATCCTGGCCGGGCTGCAGGGCCAGTCGCTGGAAACCCTGGAGGCCGCCCGGGTCGACGGGGCTGGGCCGTGGCAGACCTTCACCCGGGTGACGCTGCCCTACCTGCGCCCCTACCTGGAGCTGGGCGCCCTGCTCGGCTCCATCTACCTGGTGCAGACCTTCGACGCCGTCTTCACCATCACCCAGGGCGGCCCCGGCACCGCCACCACCAACCTGCCGTACGAGATCTACCTGACCACCTTCCGCAAGTTCGAGTACGGCGAGGCCGCCGCGGCCGGCGTCGTGGTGGTGATCGGCACGATCGTGGTCGCCACCTTCGCGCTGCGGGTGATCTCCAGCCTCTTCCGGATGGAGGATGCGCGATGACGACACTGACCCGGCACGCGTCCCGGCGCCGGCCCACCAGCCCCGCCCGGCGGGCCAGCGGCGTGCGTGGGGCGGCCTGGACCACGCTGGCCTGGCTCGCCGGACTGCTGTTCTTCCTGCCGGTGCTATGGATGGTGCTCACCGGATTCAAGCGGGAGGTCGACGCGGCCAGCAACCCGCCGACCTGGTTCTTCACCCCCGTGCTCGACGGCTATCGGCAGGTCTTCGACCGGGACCTCACCCCGTACCTGCTCAACTCGGTGACCGCCAGCCTGGTCTCCACCCTGCTGGTGCTCCTGCTGGCCACCCCCGCGGCGTACGCGTTGTCGATCCGGCCGGTCGCCAAGTGGCGGGACGTGCTGTTCTTCTTCATCAGCACCAAGATGCTGCCCGCGGTCGCCGCGCTACTGCCGATCTACCTGCTGGTCAAGCAGCTCGGCATGCTCGACAACGTCTGGACCATGGTCGTCCTCTACACGTCGATGAACCTGCCGCTCGCGGTCTGGATGATGCGCTCGTTCCTGCTGGAGGTCCCGTCGGCGCTGATCGAAGCGGCGGCGATGGACGGCGCCAGCCTGACCGTCACGATCCGGCGGATCCTGCTGCCGATCGTCGCGCCGGGCCTGGCCGCCACCGCGCTGATCTGCTTCATCTTCAGCTGGAACGAGTTCTTCTTCGCGGTGAACCTCACCGCGACCCGGGCCGGCACCTCACCGATCTTCCTGGTCGGCTTCGTCACGTCCGAAGGGTTGTTCCTCGCCCGGCTCTGCGCGGCGGCGACCATCGTGTCGCTGCCGGTGGTGCTGGCCGGCTGGATCGCCCAGAAGCAGCTCGTCCGAGGACTCTCCATGGGGGCGGTCAAATGAAGGCAGCGGTCATCGTCACGCCGGGACAGATCTCGCTGGAGTCCGTGCCGGATCCCACGCCGGGGCCACGGGAGGTGGTCGTCGAGGTCGCCGGGTGCGGGATCTGCGGCACCGACCTGCACATCATGGACGGCGAGTTCGCGCCCGCGTACCCGATCGTGCCCGGCCACGAGTTCGCCGGCACGGTGGTCGCCACCGGGCGGGACGTCACCGAGGTGCGACCGGGCGATGCGGTCGCCGTCGACCCGTCGCTGCACTGCGGCGAGTGCTACCAGTGCCGGCGCGGCCGGGGTAACCTCTGCGAACGCTGGGCGGCCATCGGCGTCACCGCCTCCGGCGGCGCGGCCGAGTACGCGGTGGCGCCGGTGCGGAACTGTTTCCTGCTCCCCGAGAGCATCGCGCCGGCGGACGCCGCGCTGATCGAACCGCTCTCCTGCGCGGTACGCGGCTTCGACGTGCTGCCCCGCCGGCTCGCCGATCACTACCTGATCTACGGCGCCGGCACCATGGGCCTGATGATGCTGGAGCTGGCGAAGCGCTGCGGCGCGGCCAGCGTCAGCGTGGTGGACCCGAACCCGGACCGGCTCGCCACCGCGGTGCGGCTGGGCTGCTCGGCCAGTGCCGCGAGCGCCGACGAGGTGCTCCGCCCCCGGGGGTGGGACGTGGTCATCGACTGTACGGGCGTGCGCGCGGCGATCGACGACGGGCTGGGCCGGGTTGCCCCGGCCGGGACGTTCCTGCAGTTCGGCGTCTCGGAGTACCGCACCCGGGCCACGGTCGAGCCGTACCGGATCTACAACCGGGAGATCACCGTCACCGGCTCGATGGCGGTGCTGCACAGTTTCGAACGGGCCGGGGAACTGTTCGCCGCCGGCGTGCTCGACCCGGAGGTGTTCATCAGCCACCGCTTCCCGCTCGACCGGTACGCCGAGGCGATGGCCCAGTTCCGGGCCGGCGTCGGTCGCAAGATCCAGGTGACCGGGCCGGGCGGTGCTGCCGACAGCCGGACTGGCAAATCAGGCGTTACCGGATGATGTCCCGCCTTTCGGACTACCGTTGGCGGGAGGCGGTCAGCCGCCCGTGCGGGCCGAGGACCGGCCGAGCGGGGCGGACCTCGGGAGGCGATACCGGTGACCATGGAAGCAGAGCGCACCCTGCGCGCGGAGGAGATCAGCCAGCTGGGTGAACTCGCCGCCCAGCTACGGGTGGACTCGATCCGCTGCAGCACCCAGGCCGGCTCCGGGCACCCCACCTCCAGCCTGTCGGCCGCCGACCTGATGGCGGTACTGATCTCCCGGCACCTGCGCTACGACTGGGTGAACGCCCGCAACCGCAACAACGACCACCTGATCTTCTCCAAGGGCCACGCCTCCCCCCTGCTGTACGCGGTCCTCAAGGCGGTCGGCGCGATCAGCGACCAGGAACTGATGGACACCTACCGCCAGCTCGGGTCGCGCCTGCAGGGCCACCCCACCCCGGCGCTGCCCTGGGTGGACGTCGCCACCGGTTCGCTCGGCCAGGGGCTACCGGTCGGCGTCGGCATCGCGCTGGCCGGCCAGTACCTCGACCAGTTGCCGTTCCACGTCTGGGTGCTCTGCGGCGACAGCGAGACCGCCGAGGGCTCCATCTGGGAGGCCCTGGACAAGGCCGGGCACTACGGGCTGCGCAACCTCACCGCGATCGTGGACGTGAACCGGTTCGGGCAGCGGGGGCCGACCGAGCTGGAGTGGGACCTGGACACCTACCGGCGGCGGGTCGAGGCGTTCGGCTGCCATCCCCTGGTCGTCGACGGCCACGACCTGGCGGCGATCGACGCGACGTTCAGCCGCGCCCGGCAGGCGACCGGGCCGACGGTGGTGCTCGCTCGCACGGTAAAGGGCAAGGGCGTGGCCGAGGTCGAGAACAAGCCGGGCTGGCACGGCAAACCCCTGAAACCCGACATGGCTGAACGGGCCGTCCAGGCGCTCGGCGGCGTCCGGCAGATCCGGGTCGCCGGCCCGAAGCCCGAGCCCGCCAAGCCCGCCGCCAAGCCCGAAGCCAAGCCGCCGGAGCTGCCCCGGTACGACAAGGGGGCGAAGGTGGCCACCCGGAACGCGTACGGCGAGGCGCTGCGCGCACTGGGCTCTCGGCCGGACGTCGTCGCCCTGGACGGCGAGGTGAGCGACTCCACGCGGTCCGACAAGTTCGGCGAGGCGTACCCGGACCGGTTCTTCGAGATGTTCATCTCCGAACAGCAACTCGTGGCCGCCGCGGTCGGTCTGCAGGTGCGTGGTTACCGGCCGTTCGCCGCGACCTTCGCGGCCTTCCTCTCCCGCGCCTACGACTTCATCCGCATGGCCGCCATCTCCCGGGCCGACATCGCCCTGTCCGGCTCGCACGCCGGGGTGGAGATCGGGGCGGACGGGCCCTCGCAGATGGGGCTGGAGGACCTGGCCGCAATGCGCGCCGTGCAGGGCTCGACCGTCCTCTATCCCAGTGACGCCGTGTCCTGCGCCGCCCTCGTCGCGCAGCTGGCCGACCGCAAGGGCGTCAGCTACCTGCGCACCACCCGGGGCAAGTACCCGGTGCTCTACGACAACGGCGACGAGTTCCCCATCGGGGGCAGCAAGCTGATCCGCCCCGGTGACGACGTCGCGCTGATCGGCGCCGGGGTGACCGTGCACAACTGCCTCTCCGCCGCCGACGAGCTGGCGCGCGAGGGGATCGACGCGCGGGTCATCGACCTCTATTCGGTCAAGCCGCTGGACCGGCAGCGGCTGCTCGACGCGGTGCGGGACACCGGCGGCCGGCTGGTGGTGGTCGAGGACCACTACCCGGAGGGCGGGCTGGGGTCGGCCGTGCTGGAGTCGCTGGCCGACCTCGCCGACCCGGTGCGGGTGACCCACCTGGCGGTACGCGGGCTGCCCACCTCCGGCACGTCGACCCAGCTGATGGACCAGGCGGGGATCGGGGTGACCGCCATCGTCTCGGCGGCCCGCGCCCTGGGGTGACGGCTCCCGCGTCGTTTCACCCCCGCCGGCGTGGGTACCCGCAGGTCCGGTCCGAGAGGGGGGTCCAGGTGAACTACACCGAGTTCATCCAGTCGGTGGCGGCGAAACCGCTGGCGGCACCGGCGCAGGCCGAGCCGATCACCCGCGCCACGCTCGTGACGCTGGCGGAACGGATCACCGGTGGGCAGGCGCGGGACCTCGCCACCCAGCTTCCCGAGGAACTGCGGTCGTGTGTCGACAAGCCCGACGAGCACCCCGAACCGTTCGGGCTGACGGAGTTCCTCGAACGGGTGCAGAACCGGGCCGCGGTCGACCGCCAGGAGGCCACCGACGGCGCGCGCGCCGTGCTGGACACCCTGCGGGAGAAGATCAGCGCCAAGGAGTACGGCGACGTCGTCGACCAGTTGCCGCAGGAGTTCTGGCAGCTGACCGGACCATCGGTCAACCGGTTCGAAACCCGCCGGGTCGGCACCTAGGGCGATCGCGGGGTCACCCCTGCAGCCGGATCTCAGCCGGCTCGCGATCGCTGCGCAGCCCCTTCCAGGATGGGTGCCGCAGCCGCCGGTCCGGGGTCCAGGACCGGAAGGTGACGTCCCCGACCAGGGCCGGGTCGACCCAGACGGCGTGGCGGGCGTGCTCGCGCGGCACCGGGGAGTCGAACGGCGAATCCGGCCGGCCCAGCGGCTCGAGGCGCCGCTGCAGGTCACGCAGCACGGTCTGGGTGAAGCCGGTGCCGACGTGACCGATGTAGATCAGCTTGTCGTCCGCGTCGTACATGCCGAGCAGCAGGGAACCGATGGTGCCGGCCCGCCGGCCGGACCCCGGCTTCCAGCCACCGACGATCACCTCGACCGTGTCGTTGAGCGGCACCTTGACCCACGCCGGTGCCCGGCGGCCGGGCTGGTACGGCGCACCCAGCTGCTTGGCGACGACCCCCTCCAGGCCGAGTTCGGCCGCCGCCGTGGCCAGGTCCCGGCCGGCCTCGCCGGTCCAGTACGGCGGCGTGTCGACGCTCTCGCCGCTGACGCCCAGCTCCTCCAGCGCCGCGCGGCGCTCGGTGTACGGCAGCGCGGTGAGGTCCCGCCCGTCCAGGTGCAGGAGGTCGAACAAATACAGCCGCACCGGGGTCGACTCGACCAGCGCGGCGGCCGGCGCCCGGACGTGCATCCGGTGCTGCAACGCCGAGAAGCTGGGCCGCCCCTGGCCGTCGAGCGCCACGATCTCCCCGTCGAGCACCGCCCGCCGCCCCGCCATTAGCCGCGCCAGCTCGCCCAGCTCCGGATACGCCCGGGTGACGTCCCGGTCGTTGCGGCTGAGCAGCCGGAACCCGCCGTCGACGTAGGCGATCGCGCGGACGCCGTCCCACTTGAACTCGTAGCCCCAGCCCGACCCGGTGGGCAGCGCGCCGCTGGAGGCGAGCATCGGCGGCACGAGCTTCGGCATCCTGGCACCCACGCCTCGATCATGGCCAACGCCGGCGCCGGGCAACGCCGGTTTCCGGCCTTTCGCCCGGTGGCCGGACCGCCGTCGTTTGTGGCAGGCGGCGGCGGGTAGCCACCCGGTCTCCGGGACGGGAAGGACGGGGCATGGCTGAGCTGGAGTTCGTCGAGAAGGTGGCGGCGGGGGCCGGGGTCCCGGCGGAGACGGCGCGAGCGCTGACCGACGCCACCCTGCGTACGCTCGCGGAGCGGATCAGCGGCGGCGAGGCGGCCGACCTGGCCGACCACGTGGCGCACCAGCTGCGTCCGCTCCTGGCCCGGGCCCGCCCCGAGGAGCCGGAGGCATTCGGGTACGAAGAGTTCCTGCGCCGGGTGGCGGAGCGCGCGGGAGTGGAACGTGAGGTCGCCGAGCGGGGTGCCCGGGCCGTCCTGCGGACCCTGGACCCCGTGGTCGGGCACCAGGAATTCACGAACGCGCTGTCGCAACTGCCGGCGGACATCCGAAGCTTGGCCCAGCCGGTGCCCCGCGGGCGCTGACCGCCCGGATCGGGCGGCCAGCCGGGACGGGCATTTCCGTGGTCCCGGCGGTCGCCCGTGGACCGCCGGGACTCCTCCGGTCAGCCGGGCAGGTACAGGAACGACCACTGGTGGCCGTCGAGGTCCCGGAACCCGCGCATGTACATGAACCCGAGATCCTGGCCCGGGCCCAGCGACTGCCCGCCCGCGACGGCCGCCAGGTCGACCAGCTCGTCGACCCGTTCCCGCCGGTCGACGCTGAGGCCGACGATGACCTCCCGGCTGGTCGTGGTGTCGCACACCGCGGTGCCGGCGAACGCGGCGAAGGCCGCCGGGGTGTGCAGGATCAGGTGGGTGCTGCCGCCGAGGGTGAGCTGGGCGCTCTCCCCGCCGGGCTGCCGGGGCCCGGCGGTGAAGCCGAGGGCGGTGAAGAACTCGACCGCCCGGTCGAGGTCGCGTACCGGCAGGTTGACGAACGTTCCGCTGCTCATCGGGTCTCCTCCGGCGACTCCAGGAGTTGCTTGAGGGCGGCCAGTCGGTCCCGCCAGTATGCCCGGAGCCGGTCCGCCTCGTCGGCGTCGGCCAGCTTCTCGTGCAGGACGGCCACCCGCGCCTTTGCCTCGCCCGCCGGGGTGAAGCCGACGGCGATCCGGGTGGGCCCGCCCGCCCAGTCCGCCCGGAAGGTCTTCGGCGCGGTGGCGGTACGGACCCGGACCGGCACCTCCGGCAGCCACCGCCGGCGTACGGCCTCGTCGGCGAACGCGGCGAACAGCACCGCCACCGGCACCGCCACGGTCCGGCTGCCGGTGGCCTCGAAGCCGCCGCCTCTGCGCTGCCCCGGCTCGCGCAGCCCGCGCGCCTGCTCGTACCCGACGGTGATCGTCTGCGCCCACCAGCCGGGCACGTCGTGCGTTGTGACCAGCCAGCGCGCGATCTCGGTGTGGCCGCGCTCGGCGGCGCCCCACTCGTCGAGCAGCTGGAACCAGTCGTCCCAGGCGCGTCCGGTCCGCTCGTGCAACACCGCATCCGAGACCCGGTCCCGCTGCCCCCGGCCGCCGGGGGCGGCCGGAACGGGGTCGGGCGTGTTGGGGGTCGGGGCGCCGGTGGTGGCCTTGGCGAGTAGTTGGCGGCGGGCGGTCGTGTAGCTCTCGCCGGTCTTCGCCATCCGGGCCCGCACCCGGGTCTTGAACGACTTCTGAGTCGTCATCACATGCTCCCGTCGGCGGCACGGTCGCAGGGACTCACGCTCCCGTCGACCTCGCCGCACTGGAGTGCATGTGGCGTGTCGAGGTGGGCCAAGCGGCACCGCGCCCCGAGGACCCGAGGTCCCCTTTGCCTCCGCGAGGCCGGCGGCGTGAGCACCGGGCAGGAGGTGAGGCGCAGGACTGCGCCGGGGCCAGCATACGCCTCCGAACGCCCGGGGTGGGGGAGGTCAGCTCACCGGGCGGGTTCGGCGGTCTGCTCCCAGATCGACTTCATCTCGTCGAAGGCCTGTTCCATGAGCTGCACCATCGCCTCCCGGGCGCGCTCGCCGTCGTGCCGCTGGATCGCCTGGGCGACCTCGGCGTGCAGCTGCAGCGCCTGCTCGTGCGGGTGGTGGGGCATCAGGTGGTGCTTGTGTCGGCCGGTGAGCACCTCCGCGACCAGATCCTGCAACCGGACGAACATCTCGTTGCCGGAGGCGAGCAGCACCCGCCGATGGAACTCGATGTCGAGGCGCAGGAAGCGCTCCTCGTCGCCGGCCTTGCCGGCGGCCCACATCTTCGCCGCGAGTCCGACCAGATCGCTCGCCTCGTCGTGGCCGGCCCGGTTGGCGGCCAGCAGGGCGGCGTGCGGCTCGATGGCGGTGCGCAGCTCGGTGATCGACCGGAGCTGGGTGATCCGGCTGTCCGAGGCGAGCCGCCAGCGGATCACCTGCGGGTCGAAGACGTTCCAGTCGTGCGCCGGCCGGATCGTCACCCCGACCCGCCGGCGGGTCTCGATGAACCCGATCGACGCCAGGACCCGCAGCACCTCGCGGACCACCGAGCGGGACACCTCGTAGCGGTCCACCAGATCGTCGATGTTGAGGACCGCCCCGGGGGCGAATTCGCCGCCGCAGATGGCGGTGCCGAGGTGCTCAAGGACACGTGCGTGCAGCCCGGCTTCGGCTGGGGCGTGCTGGGCGGTGGTGCCCCCGGAGGAGTACGGTTCCACGCCAAGGATCATATCAGTTGGGTCTACCCCTTGAATAAGTCAGCTTTTTCGGCCTAGCATCCCGACGTTAAGCGGATGTAAACCCCGAGGTGGCGCCCATCAGGGGCCGCGACCGGGACCGAAGGAGAGATAAGCGTGCGACGTCGATCGATAATCGGCACTTCGCTGGCCGTCGTCGCCGCCATGGGCCTGTCCGCCTGCGGCGGCGGGGCCGACGGCGGCAGCGGGTCGAAAACCCTGCGCGTGACGCTGGTGAACCACGTCTGGACGGAGAACATCAAGAAGGCCCTGCCGGAGTTCGAGAAGCAGACGGGCCTCAAGGTCGAGGTCACCCAGCTCGGTGAGGACCAGCTCTCCGACCAGTACAACGTCAAGCTGAACGCCGGGTCCAGCGACCTCGACGTGATGATGTACCGGCCGCTGCAGGAGGGGAAGCTGTTCGCCAAGAACAAGTACCTCGCCGACCTGACCGACCGGACCAAGTCCGACAGCGCCTTCGACTTCAGCGACTTCCAGGCCGGTCCGGTGCAGGCCACCACGTACGAGGACAAGATCGTCGGCGTGCCGATCATCACCGAGCAGGAGGTCCTCTACTACCGCAAGGACCTGCTGGAGAAGTCCGGTTTCACGGCCCCGCCGAAGACCCTTGACGAGCTCAAGACGCAGGCGGCGAAGGTCGCGGCCGACAACCCCGGAGTCGCGGGCTTCGTGTCCCGTACCGGCAAGGCGGCCGCCGTCACGCAGTTCTCCAGCTTCCTGTACAGCTTCGGCGGCGACTTCGTCGACGGCAGCGGGAAGGCCTCGGTCAACACCGAGCAGGCCAAGCAGGCGTACGCCTACTACGGCGGGCTGCTCCGTGACCACGGCCCGAAGAACATCAGCACCGACATGAGCTGGTCCGAGGCGATGGCGATCTTCACCCAGGGCAAGGCGGCCTTCTACACCGAGGCCAACTCGCTCTACAAGAACGCCACCGACCCGGGCAAGTCGAAGGTCTCCGACACCGTCGGCTTCGCGACCTTCCCGGCCGGCCCGGCCGGCTCGAAGCCGTACAACATCCCGTCCTGGGCGCTCGGCATCAACGACGCGTCGAAGAACAAGGACAACGCCTGGAAGTTCATCCAGTGGGCGGCCGGCAAGGAGCAGGCCCTGTCGCAGCAGAAGGCCGGCGTCCCCGGCGCCCGGGCCTCCGTCTGGGACAACCCGGAGGGCACCGCGACCTACCCGAAGGACCTCGCCGAGGCCACCAAGGTCAGCACCGCCAACGGCGTCGGCCACGACCGTCCGCTGGTCGTGAAGGTCGCCCAGGCTCGCGAGATCGTCGGTCAGCCGATCGTCGACGCGATCACCGGCAAGGACGCGGCCGCCTCGGCGGACGCGGCGAACGAGGCGTTCCAGAAGTTCCTCGACGACGAGGCGAAGTAGTCCGACCGCGGGGTGGCGGGGCTGACCGGCTCCGCCACCCCGCGCCGGGACCCTGGCCCTGAACACCCGGAGACCTCATGTCAGCCGTCACCACACCCGTCACCAGATCGCCCGACGCCGGCCCGGCACCCTCGGCGGAGTCGGCCTGGTCGCGCTGGGCCAACGCGCACCGCAAGTGGCTCTTCGCGGCACCCGCCATGGCATTCGTCGCCGTGCTGATCATCTTCCCGGTGGCGTGGACCGGATACCTCAGCCTGACCGACGCCGAGGGCTCGGTACGCGCCGAGAGCCAGTTCATCGGGTTCCAGAACTACCTCGACGTGCTCACCGACACCGACCGGTTCTGGCCGGCGGTGTGGCGCACCGTCTTCTTCACCGGCGTCGTGCTCCTCGTCGAGGTCGTGCTCGGTATGGCGATCGCCCTGCTGCTGTGGCGACCGTTCCGCGGTGAGAAGTGGGTCCGGGTCGCCATCCTCCTGCCGCTGGTGGCCACCCCGGTCGCGGTCGGCATGATGTGGCGGCTGATCTTCGACCCCAACATCGGGATGGCGAACCAGCTGCTCAGCTGGGTAGGCATCGGCCCCCAGCCCTGGCTGGCCGGCCAGAGTTCGGCCCTGCCGACGACGATGTTCATCGACATCTGGCAGTGGACCCCGATGGTCGTGCTGATCCTGCTCGCCGGGTTGACGTCGCTCTCCGACGAGCCCCAGGAGGCGGCCCTCATCGACGGCGCCAGCACCTGGCAGCGGTTCCGGCACGTCACCCTGCCGCTGCTGATGCCCACCGTGATCGTCGCGATCCTGCTGCGCGGCATCGATGCGCTGAAGACCTTCGACATCCTCTACGCCACCAAGGGCCGCGGCGGCGGGTCGTTCCACGAGGTGGAAACCCTCAACGTCTACGCGTACGGCCTCAGCTTCGACTACAACGACTACGGCGTCTCATCGACGGTCCTCATCATCTTCTTCCTGATCATCATCGGCGTCATGTGGGCTCTGACCTACCGCAAGAAGGGGCTGCAGCGATGAACCCGGGCAAGCCGTTCAAGGTGTTCAAGGCGCTGGCGCTGGCCGTCGTGGTGATCTCGCTGGTCGCGCCGCTGCTCTGGATGATCGCCGCCTCGTTCAAGACCAACGTCGACATCTACGACACCAGCAAGGCGTTCTCCTTCTCGCCGACGCTGGACAACTACCACAACGTGCTCCAGCAGGCGAACTACGTCCAGTTCATCGGCAACAGCCTCTGGGTCGCGTTCGCCGCCACGGTGCTCTCCCTCATCCTCGGGGTGCCCGCCGCGTACTCGATGAGCCGCTTCAACATGAAGAAGTCCGCGCTCGTCGTGCTCATGGCCCGGGTCATCCCCGGTGTCTCGCTCCTGGTGCCCTGGTACTACGTCTTCTCGAACCTGCAGATGGTCGGCGGCTTCACGGTGCTGATCCTCAGCCACATGTTCGTGTCGCTGCCGCTGATCGTCTACATCATGATGGGCTTCTTCGACAGCCTGCCCGAGGACCTGGAAGAGGCGGCGTTGGTCGACGGGCTGACCCACATCGGCGCGTTCCGCCGGATCACGCTGCCGCTGTCCGTACCGGGCATCGCGACCGCCGGGATTCTGTCCTTCATCTTCTCCTGGAACAACTTCATGTTCGCCCTGGTGCTCTCCGGCGCGGACACGAAGACCCTGCCCGTGGCGATTTTCGACTTCGTCGGCTACGCCAGCATCGACTGGGGCGGCCTGATGGCCGCGGCCGCCGTGGTCACCCTGCCGATCATGGTGATCGCCCTGTTCGTGCAGAAGTACATCGTCTCCGGCCTCACCGCCGGTGCCACGAAGGGCTGAGCAGCATGACCACCATCGCACGCATCGAGACCTTCCTCGTCGCCCCCCGCTGGCTCTTCGTCCGCGTCGAGACCACCGACGGGATCGTCGGCTGGGGCGAGGCGACCTGCGAGGGCCGGTCCGAGACCGTCCGCACCGCCGTCGAGCAGCTCAGCGAACTGCTGATCGGCCAGGACGCGCTACGCATCGAGGACCACTGGCAGGTCATGACCAAGGGCTCGTTCTACCGCGGTGGGCCGATCCTGGCCAGCGCCGTGGCCGGCCTCGACCAGGCGCTGTGGGACATCGCCGGCAAGCACTACGGCGCCCCGGTGCACCAGCTGCTCGGCGGCCCGGTCCGGGACCGGATCCGGGTGTACGGCTGGGTCGGCGGCGACGAGCCCAGTGAGGTCCGCGACCAGATCAGCGCCGCCGTCGAGACGGGCCTCACCGCGGTGAAGATGAACGCCTCGGGTCGGATGAGCCCGGTGGCCTCGGTGGCCGAACTCGACGGGGTGGTCCAGCGGGTGGCCGCGGCCCGCGAGGTACTCGGTGATCAGCGGGACGTCGCGGTCGACTTCCACGGCCGGTTCAGCCTCGCCACCGCCCGCCGGGTTGCCCCGCTGCTCGAGCCCTTCCGGCCGTTCTTTCTTGAGGAGCCGGTGGTTCCGGAGAACTCGCACCTCATCGGCGAGTTGGTCCGCGCCACCACCACGCCGGTGTCCACCGGGGAGCGGCTCTACAACCGGCAGGAGTTCCTGCCGGTGCTCCAGGCCGGCATCGCGGTCGCCCAGCCGGACCTCTCGCACGCGGGTGGCATCACCGAGGTCCGCAAGATCGCCGCGCTGGCCGAGGTGTACGACGTACAGCTCGCGCCGCACTGCCCGCTCGGCCCGATCGCCCTGGCGTCCTGCCTGCAGGTCGGCTTCGCCACGCCGAACTACCTGATCCAGGAGCAGAGCATCGGCATCCACTACAACCTCGGCGCCGAGGTGCTCGACTACTGCCTCGACAAGAAGCCGCTGAGCTTCGTCGACGGCTACGTCGAGCGGCTCACGGGACCCGGCCTCGGCATCGAGATCGACGAAGACGCGGTGCGGGCGGCGGACAAGCGCGGCCACGCCTGGCGCAGCCCCACCTGGCGGCACCGCGACGGCTCCTACGCGGAATGGTGACCACATGACCGTCAATCTCACCGCTGAACTCGCCGCCGCCCGGATCCTCGCGGTCATCCGGGGCACCGACACCGCCGGTGCGATCGCCGCCGGCACCGCCCTGCTGGAAGAGGGCGTACGCATTGTCGAGGTGGCCCTCACCACGCCGAACGCGGCGTCGGCCGTCGAGGCGCTGCGCGCGGCCGCGCCCGCCGGGTCCCTGGTCGGCGCCGGGACGGTGCTCACCGCCGCCGACGTCGCCGACGTGGCCGCCGCGGGCGCGCAGTTCGTCGTGACGCCGGCCGTGGTCGAGTCGATCCCCGAGGCGGCGCGGCGCGGCCTGCCCGTCGCCGCCGGCGCGTTCACCCCGACCGAGGCGTACACCGCGATGCGGATGGGGGCGTCGGCGATCAAGCTGTTCCCGGTGTCGGTGGGGGGTCCGGCGTACCTGAAGGCGGTGCGCGACCCGTTCCCGGACATCCCGTTCGTCGCGGTCGGCGGGGTGGGTCTGGCCGACCTGCCCGGCTACTTCGCCGCCGGGGCGATCGCCGTCGGCGTGGGCGGGCCGCTGGTTGGCGACGCGGCCTCCGGCGGCGACCTCGACGCCCTGCGGCAACGGGCCCGCGCCTACCTGGCTGCCACCTCATGACCGCCGTCGACCTGCTCACGTTCGGCGAGGCCCTGGTCTCGCTGCGCTCGGCCGGGCCGCTCACCGCCAGCAGCCCGCTCACGCCGCACCTCGCCGGAGCGGAGTGCAATGTGGCCGTCGGCGTGTCCCGGCTCGGGCACCGCGCGGCCTTCGTCGGCCGGGTCAGCGACGACGAGTTGGGCGGGTTCCTGCTGCGGCAGCTGCGTGCCGAATGCGTCGACGTGGCGTACGTGACCCGCGATCCGCAGCGCTCGGCCGGGCTGATGTTCCTGGAGCGGCGCACCGCCGACCTGACCCGGGTGATCTACCAGCGGGCCGGGTCGGCCGGATCGGCGCTCCGCGTCGACGACCTGCGGGCCGCCCTGGCTGCCGGGGCGCGGGTGCTGCACCTGACCGGGATCACCCCGGCGCTGTCCGACAGCGCCCGGGAGGCCACGACGTGGGCGGCGGAGAGCGCCGCCCGGGCCGGGTCACTGGTCTGCCTCGACGTCAACTACCGGGCGAAGCTGTGGAGCCGGGACGCCGCCCGGGCGGTGCTCGCCCCGCTCGCCGACCACGTCTCGGTCGTCGTGGCCTCCGCGGACGAGCTGGACCTCGTCGGCGCGCCGGGCGCCGACGAGCAGACCGTGGTGGCCGGGCTGCTGGACCGGGGTGTGTCGACCGTGCTGGTGAAGCTCGGTGGCGACGGCGCCCGCGCGTACACCCGGGACGGCTGCCAGCACGCGGCGGCGCTGCCCGTGACGGCGGTCGACACCGTCGGCGCGGGGGACGCCTTCACCGCCGGCTACCTCTCCGGCCACCTGGACGGACTCGACCTGGCCGGGCGGCTGCACCGCGCGGTCACCCTCGGCGCCTTCGCCGTCGCCGGGCACGGCGACTGGGAAGCCCTGCCGCGGCGCGACGAGCTGTCCCTCCTGGACGACCTGCTGCCCGGCAGCACCCTTCGCTGATCCACCCCGAGAAAGGCACCCGCGTGAAGATCGTCGCAGCGGACGTCATCGTCTCCAGCCCCGACCGCAACTTCGTCACCCTCAAGATCACCACGGACGAGGGGCTGACCGGACTGGGAGACGGCACCCTCAACGGGCGCGAACTCTCCGTCGCGTCCTACCTGGCCGATCACGTCGTCCCCCTGCTGATCGGGCGGGACCCGCACCAGATCGAGGACACCTGGCAGTTCCTCTACCGGTCGGCGTACTGGCGGCGCGGCCCGGTCACCATGGCCGCCATCGCGGCCGTGGACGTCGCCCTCTGGGACATCAAGGCCAAGGCCGCCGGGATGCCGCTCTACCAGCTGCTCGGCGGCGCCTCCCGGACCGGCATCATGGCCTACGGGCACGCCTCCGGCCGGGACCTGCCGGAGCTGTTCGACTCGATCCGCCACCACCTCGACCTCGGCTTCCGGTCGATCCGGGTGCAGACCTCGGTGCCCGGCATCAACGCCGTCTACGGGGTGGCCGCGCAGCCCAGCGCCGACGGCAAGCGCTACGACTACGAGCCGGCCCAGCGCACCCCGCTGCCCGCCGAGGAGGACTGGGACACCCGCGCCTACCTGCGCCACCTGCCCGGCGTCTTCGAGGCGGTGCGCAACGAGTTCGGCCCCGAGCTGCCGCTGCTGCACGACGGGCACCACCGGATGACCCCCATCCAGGCCGCCAAGCTCGGCAAGGCCCTCGAACCGTACGACCTGTTCTGGCTGGAGGACTGCACCCCGGCCGAGAACCAGGAGGCGTTGCGGCTGGTCCGTCAGCACACCACCACCCCGCTGGCCATCGGCGAGATCTTCAACACCGTCTGGGACTACCAGACCCTGATCCGGGAACAGCTGATCGACTACGTCCGGTCCGCCGTCACCCACACCGGCGGCATCACGGCCATGCGCAAGCTGCTCGACTTCGCCGCCCAGTACCAGATCAAGTCCGGTATCCACGGCCCCACCGACATCTCGCCGGTCGGCATGGCCGCCGCGCTGCACCTGGACCTGGCCATCCACAACTTCGGCATCCAGGAGTACATGCAGCACGGGGCGCTCACCAACGAGGTGTTCCGCCAGTCGTTCACCTTCGCCGACGGGTACCTGCACCCGGGAGAGCAGCCCGGCCTCGGCGTGGAACTCGACGAGGAGGCCGCTGCCCGGTTCCCGTACCAGCCGGCGTACCTGCCGTACAACCGGCTCAAGGACGGCACCGTCCATGACTGGTGAGCGGCGGTCCACCCGGCACGTCGTGGTGATGGGCGTGTCCGGGGCGGGCAAGACGACGGTGGCCCGGGGGATCAGTGAGCTGACCGGGCTGCGGTTCGCCGAGGCGGACGAGTTCCACTCGGCGGCAAACGTGGCGCAGATGCGGGCCGGCATTCCGCTCGACGACGCGCAGCGCTGGCCCTGGCTGCGCGCCCTGGCCGGCTGGATGGCCGACCGGCACGCCGAGGGGGTCTCCACCATCCTGGCCTGCTCGGCGCTGAAGCGCGCCTACCGGGACGTGCTGCGGCAGGGGCCGCCGGACGTGGAGTTCCTCCACCTGGACGGGACGGCGGAGCTGATCCGGGACCGGTTGAGCCGGCGGGTCGGGCACTACATGCCGGCGAGCCTCCTCGACTCGCAACGGGCCACCCTGGAGCAGCTGGACCCGGACGAGTCCGGGGTGGTGCTGCAGGTGACGGCAGCACCCGCCGAACTGGTCACGGCGGCGATCGAGCGGCTCGGCCTGCCGTTGCTGGGCACGGCGACCGCCGGCCGCTGACCGGCCGCCGCCGGCCCGGGGTGCGGGGCGGCGACGCCGAGACACCGGGCCGGTGGCGGCGCGAGCGGGCGGCGCCGATGATCAGTCGGGCAGCGCGTCGAGATAGACCCAGCGGCCGTCCTCCCGGACGAAACGGCTCTGCTCGTCCAGCGAGCCCGGGCGGCCCGCCTCGCGGTAGTGGGCGCGGAACCGGACTGTGCCGGTGGTGTCGAAGAGGCCACCCCGGTCGGTCCCGAGGATCTCCAGCCGGGTCCACCGCTGCCCCGGAGCCAGCCGCAGCCGCGCCGGCCGGGTGCTGGAGTGCCAGCTGCGCAGCAGGTAGTCGGCGTCTCCGACGGCGAAGGCGCTGTACCGGGAGCGCATCAACGCCTCGGCGGTCGCCGCCGTCGACGCGCCCTGGTGGACCGGGCCGCAACAGTCCGTGTACGGCACACCGGAGCCGCACGGACAGGTTTCGATCGGAACGGCCGCGCTCCGGCGGCCAGCGCGCTTCGCCACCCGGCCATTCTCGTCGACCGGTCAGCGCGGCGCGCGGGTCGCCCTGCCCACCGGCTTGCGGCCGGGCGTGCTCGCCGTGTTCCGCTTGCCGAACGACGCCATCGTAGTGGCCTTCTTCGCCGCCTTCGCCGGGGCCCGGCTCGCGGCGGTCGTGCGGGTCAGCGACGCCTCCGTCGCCCGCTTGGCCGGCGCCTTCGCGGCGACCCGCTTCGCCGTGGCCTTCTTCGCGGGCGCCTTCTTCGCCGCTGCCTTCGTGGCCGGCGCCTTCGTCGCCGGCGCCTTCGTGGCGGGCACCTTCTTCGTCCGGGCGGGGGTCGCCGTGGCCGCGGTGGCCTTCTTCCGGGCGGCTCGGGCCGTCGTCGGGGTCGGCTTGCCACCGGGCGTCTTCGCCTGGGTGGCCCCGGTGGCCCGTTTCGCGGCGGTCGTGGCCTTCTTCGCCGCGGCCTTGTTCGGCATCGGGGCCTTCCGCGCGCCGGTGACCTTCCGGGCGCTGCTGGGCCTGGTCGCCGCCTGGGCCATCGTCACTCCTCCTCGGCTGCGTCGTCCGCGCCGGTGGCCCGGGGACGCCCGGGCGTCCGCCGGCCGGCACGCTCGGCGGGCCGGTGTCTTCCCCCGAACCGGGCGACCAAACGCGGATCCGGCCCAGCCGCAGTTGGCCCACTGGCGGAGGTACGGCTCTCTTCCTGGCACCGGTCGGCGAGGACCTCGGCGGCCCGCACGGTGGTCGCGGGACACCGCCGGGCCGGCGGAACCGTTAGCGTGGGACGGAACATGGAGCTGACGACGGGGATCCGCAGCGGCCGGACGGGGTGGGCGGCCGGATGAGCCCGACGCAACGCCGCCTCGACCCGGACCTGGTCCGCCGGTACGTCGCCGCGTCCCTCGGCCCCGCGCCCCAGGTGACCGGATGCGGGCCGATGACCGGCGGCGGCTTCGCCGCCGTCTGGTGGGTGAACCTGGCCGACGGGCGCGCGGTGGTGCTCAAGGTGGGGCCGCCGGCACAGGTGCCGCTGTTGCGCTACGAGCACGACCTGGTCGGCGCCGAGGCCCGCTACCTGCGGCTGGTCACCGAGCGCGCGCCCGCCGTTCCCGTCCCGCCGCTGCTTCACCACGGCAGCGACCCGGTGCTGGGTGACTGGCTGCTCACCGGCCTGCTACCCGGCCGCAGCCTGTGGGAGCTGACCCAGGCCGGCGACGACACCGACGAGGTCCGGGCCGAGTTCGGCGTCGCGCTGGCCGCCGTGCACGGGATCACCGGCGACCGGTACGGCTACGACGGCGGCCGCGCGGGCGCCGACACCTGGCGGGGCGCGTATCTGGCCATGCTGGACGATCTGCTCGCCGACGCGGCGGACTGGCGGGTGCCGTTGCCGGTGCCGGCGGACCGGGTCCGGGAACTCGTCGACCGGCACGCTCCCGTGCTCGACGCGGTACGCCGCCCGGCGCTGCTGCACTTCGACGGCTGGGCGGGCAACGTGCTCGCGGTCGCCGGCCCGGACGGTACGCCCCGACTCAGCGGTCTGGTCGACGGCGAGCGATACCTGTGGGGCGACCCGCTGATGGACCTGGTGTCGCCGCTGTTGTTCCGGCGTACCGAGGACGAGCTGGACGACCCCGTGGTGCGGGCGTACCGGACGATCGCGCCGTTCCCCCTGGACACCGGAACGCGTCGCCGCCTGAGTCTGTACCGGCTGTACCTGTACCTGCTGATGACGGTGGAGATGCCCAGTCGCGGCATCACCGCCGAGTCCGACCCGCGGCGGGTGGCCCGCCTGGCCGAACTGCTCGACCAGGAACTGTCCGACCTCAGACCGGGTGCCCTCACAGCCAGCCGGAGCGGCGGAACAGCCGGTACAGGGTGAACGCGGCCAGCGCCATCACCAGCACGGCGCCCGGGTAGCCGTACCGCCAGCCCAGCTCGGGCATGTGGGCGAAGTTCATGCCGTAGATGCCGGCCACCGCGGTCTGGGTCGCGGCGATAGCCGCCCAGGCGGCGATCTTGCGCATGTCGTTGTTCTGGTCCACCGCGAGCTTCGCCAGCCGGGCCTGCAGAAGGGAGTTGAGCAGATCGTCGTACGTGCCGATCTGCTCCACCGCGCGGGCGAGCCGGCCCTCCACGTCGGCGAACCAGCGGTGCAGCGCCGGCGGCGGGCCGTCCCGCTGCTCCAGCAGGGCGCGCAGTGGCGCGGGCAACGGCAGCACCGCCCGCTTGAACTCCACCACCTCTCGTTTGAGCTGGTAGATCTGCTGGATGTCGGCGTCGCGGTCGCGGGCGAAGACACGTTCCTCGACCCGCTCCAGGTCCCGCTCCAGGTGTCCGGCGACCTCCAGGTAGAGGTCGACCATCCGGGCGCAGACCGCGTACGCGACCGCCCACGGCCCCTCTGCCAGCACGCCCGGCCGGCGTTGGATGTCCTCGCGCACGGGAGTGAGGGTGCCCGTCGCGCCGTGCCGCACGGTGATCACGAACCGGTCGCCGAGGAACACCAGCACGTCCCCGGTGTCGATCACCTCCGAGGTGTCGGTCAGCTCGGCGTGTTCGACGTAGCCGGCGGTGCGCAGCACCAGCAGGGTCACCTCGCCGTGCCGCTGCACGGTGGGGCGGTGCCCGTCGGCGAGGGCCTGCGCGACGCTCAGCTCGTCCAGTCCGAACGTACGCCCGACCGCGGCCAGCACGGCGGCCCCGGGTTCGTGCAGCCCGAGCCAGACGAACGACCGCCGGGTGCGGCGGGCCTGCGCGTACGCGTCAGCGTAGTGCGGCCGGCCCGGCTCCCGCCGGCCGGAGACGTAGACCGCGCAGTCCACCACCGCGTCCGGATTGGACCGTGGCGCCGCGGCCGCCGCCGGGCCCACCGGGCGCCCCAGCAGGCGGGCGAGCAGGGCGGGCAACCGCCGTCCACGCTGCCGGGTCCGTGCCGCCGACCGGTCCACCGCGCACCTCCATCGGCAACTCCAGCTCGGCGCGTTGCCGCGCCGCGACCGGGAGCCGCCGTCCGCCGGGAACTGACGGCCCACGGTACGGCGTGGGGAGGGGCCGGTGGTGTCCGGCTGCCGTCAGCGGGTGGCGGTGGCGAAGACGACGATGTTGTCCGGATAGCTACCGGTACGCGGGTTGAACCGGCCGCCGCAGGTGATCAGGCGCAACCGGGCGTCAGTGCCGCCGCCGTACACCCGGTCGGTGGGGAAGCGGTCCTTCGGGTACGCCCCGACACCGTCCACGGTGAACGAGGCGACCCGGCCGTCGGCGCGGGTGACCCGGACGGTGTCGCCCGGACGGAGCCGACCCAGGTCGAAGAAGACCGCGGGGCCGTGGTCCGAGTCGACGTGCCCGACCATGACCGCGTTGCCCGCCTCCCCCGGGGTGGCGCCGGGGCGGTACCAGCCGACGATCTCCGGGTACTCCAGCGGCGGCACCTCCAGCGCGCCGTCGGCGTCGGTGGCGACCGGGATGATGCCGGCGTCGACGCCGATGCGGGGGATGGTGATGCGGACCGGGTCGGAGCGGGGGAGCACCGGCCCGGGCGGACCGGAACGTTCGGCGGTCGGGGCCACTGCGGCACCCGGCTGCGGTGGCCGCGGGGAGGTGGTGCCGAGACCGGCGGCGACCATTCCGGCGCCGGTGGCACCGGCGATGGTCACCGCGGCGACGATGGCGGCGGTCCGGGCCTTCGACGGCCCGTCACCGGGGCTGCTCTGTGGCGACAGGTGCCCACCTCCGTCCGACGTGGGAGTGGCGCCCGCGCCGGTTGCCGCCCGGCGCGGGCACCCTCGCTCAGGGATGGTGTGGCGAGGCCGTCAGGCGACGGTGGTCGCGCGCCGTCGGCGGCGCACCAACACGTACGTCCCGCCGGCGACCGCCGCGGCGGCCAGCGCGCCGCCCGCGGCGAGCACTCCGGTGTCGCCGCCCTTGCCGCCGGCCCCGGCCGGGGCGCCGCCGATCGGCGTGGCGCCGATGGCGATGACGGTGAAGGTGGCCGTGCCGCCGTTGCTGCCGTTGCCGCAGGTGGTGGTGACCGTGTACGTGCCGAGGGTGAACCCGGCGGTGAAGAGTTCCGCGCTCAGTCCGCCGCCGGCCGCGGCGGTGGTGGACCGCACGTTCTCGTCCCGGTTGGGCCCGGTGACGTGGAAGATCGCGTCACCGTCCTTCGGGTTGCACTCCGTCGTGGTGAGCACGACCGTCCCGCCGACCGGGGTGGTGGCGGGCGATACCGTGGTGTCCGCGAGCGCGGCGGCCGGGAGCAGGAGTGTGCCGAGGCCCACGCCGACCGCCGCCGATCCGAGAATTCTCTGTGCCTTCATCCGCGTCTTCCCTCACTTTTCGTCCGCTGACTGCGTGGGACGCCGTTCGGGTGGCCAACTCCGTGACTAGCACCGGTGTGGCCAACACTAGGAGGGTTGCGGCGGTCACTCGGCGTAAATGAGAAATCCTCGTTGCCGTCACGTGTCCTCCCTCCCGCCGGGGAGCGCCGGACATGCCCGCCCACCCGCGCCCGGAGCACCCGGACGCCGCGGCACCCCTTGCGCCGCCTGTGCCGTTCCGGTGACGGTGCGCTGTCCTGATCCGGTCATGGGGGAGTGAGCGGTCAACCAGCCCGAGGACTCTCCATGCCGTTCCACCGCCACCCGTCCTGCTGGTGGCGGTGGCGAACATTCCGCCCCACCGCACCCGGTTCGGCCGCGTGGCCCGGCCGCCGTTGGATAGCCTCAGGTCACGGGCGGGTGCCGCCCAGGGCGGCCCGGAGGGGGCGGCCCGTGGGAGCAGACCGCAGCCTTCCGGGCCGGGCCGCTGCCGTGACCAACGGCCCTACCCGCGCCGTCCGACCCGGAGAACGATGGTCGGCGTGAACGCCACCAGAGCGTCGGCCAGCTGCCCGATCCGTCCGGGCGAGCCGTGCACGCTGTGTCAGCTCGACGTCACCGGGCCGCCGGACTGCCCGCTGGTCTATCTGGTCATGGGCGATGACGAGCTGCGGGCCGGGGTCCACCGGACCCGACTGGCCAGGCCCGGGACGCAGCGGCCCCGGCCGGGCCGGTGACGGTCAGCCAGGGCCGTGCGAGGTGATCGCCGCGACCCACAGCGTCGCCGTCAGGGCGAGGCAGATGCGCGGCGACGGGGTCAGCGGGCCGGCGGCTCGGGGCGCACCAGACCCACGTCGTACGCGAAGACCACCGCCTGGATCCGGTCGCGCAGGCCGAGCTTGGTGAGGATGGCGGAGACGTGCGTCTTCACCGTGGCGGTGCTCAGGAACAGCCGTTCCGCGATCTCCGCGTTGGACAGCGCCCGCGCGGTGAGGGTCAGCACCTCCACCTCGCGGGCGGTCAGCGCGGCCAGTCGCGCCGGGGTGGCCGCCGGGCCGGGCAGCCGGTCGGCGAACCGGTCGAGCAGCCGCCGGGTCACCGTGGGGGCCAGCAGCGCCTCGCCGCGCGCCACCACCCGCACCGCCTCGGCCAGGTCCGCCGGGCGGGTGTCCTTGAGGAGGAAGGCGCTGGCTCCGGCGCGCAGCGCGGCGTAGACGTGTTCGTCCAGGTCGAACGTGGTGAGCATGACGACGCGGGCGGGGTTGCCGGCGGCCACCAGCTCCCGGGTGGCGGCGATGCCGTCCTGCCGGGGCATCCGGACGTCCATCAGCACCACGTCGGGCCGGGTCCGATTCACCACCGCGACCGCCTCGACGCCGTCGGCGGCCTCCCCGACCACCGTCAGGTCGGGCCGCGCGTCGATAATCATCGTCAGGCCGGCGCGGATCAGGTCCTGGTCGTCGGCGATCACCACCCGGACGCTCACCGGGCCACCCCCACCGGCAGCCTGGCCTGGACGCGGAACCCACCGGCCGGCAGCGGACCGGCGTCCAGGGTGCCGCCCAGCAGCCGGGCCCGCTCGCGCATGCCGACGATGCCCCGGCCCGTACCCGCGCCGGGCCGCCGGGGCGCCGCCGGGCCGTCGTCGACCACCTCCAGCCGCAGCACCCCGTCGTCGTACCGCACGCTGACGTCGGCCCGGGTGGCCTGGCTGTGCCGTAGCGCGTTGGTCAGCGATTCCTGCACGATCCGGTACGCCGACAACTGCACCCCGCCGGGGAGATCGTCGGCGGTGCCGTCCCGGCTCATCGTCACCTGGAGGCCGACCGCTCGGACGGCGTCGGCGAGGGCGTCGAGCTGCGCGAGGCCCGGCTGCGGCCCGTCCGGACCAGACCCGTCGTCGGTGGCCAGGGCGTGCAGCATCGCCCGCAGTTCGGTGAGCGCGGACCGAGCGGCCGCACTGATCGATCCGAGCGCGGCCCGGGCCCGCTCCGGGTGGGCGTCGAAGACGTCCTCGGCGGCGGCGGCCTGCACCGCGATGACGGCGACGTGGTGGGCCACCACGTCGTGCAGTTCGCGGGAGATCCGCTCCCGCTCCCGGGACAGCACCTGCCGCTGTCGGTCGCGCAGCCGGTGGGCGTGACCGCGTTGCAGCTCGCCGAGGGCCCAGCTCAGGCCCAACGCGGTCACTGCGAGCAGCAGGTCCCGCCACCCACCGGTGACCAGCTTCCACGGCGTGGGGGCGACCAGCAGCGCCAGCGCGACCAGGGAGATCCGGGGCGGACGCAGCCGCGCCACGTACGCCAACGGAACGGCGACCAGGCCGAGCCAGCCCAGCTGGGGGCAGAACGCCTCCAGCCCGATCCCGGCGAGCGCGGCCACCGCCAGCGCGTACCCGGGTCGTCGGCGGATCCAGAGCAGGCAGCTGGCCTGTCCGACGGCGAGGCCGAGCGCGGCGGCGGTTCCGCCCGCCGAGGCGGGGCCGATCCCCGGCGTGAGCGCCACGGCCAGTGCGACGCCGAACATCACGGTGGCGATGCCGCCGTCGAGCAGCAGCAGGAAACGGGATGAGGACCGGCAGTTCACAACGCGGATGTTAGGCCGCCGGCGCGCCCGGCCTCATCGGTCGCGGGACGGAGATCGGGGGCTGGACCTGGTCCCGGGACTGACCGGCGAACCCGTCCGCGGCGCGATCCGCGGCCCGCCCGTCCGCGCCTAGCGTGCCACTGAAGGTCGTCCACGGATCCGGCCCCGGGTCCGCACCCAATGGAGGTACGTGCCGATGAACACTGTGACGACTCTCCCGGTCACCGCCGGCCGCCCTGGGCGCCGACGGATGCTGGCGGTGCTCGCCGCCACCGCCGCCACCCTGGTCGTCTGGGCCGTCGCCGTCCCCGTCGCCGGGGTGGATCTGGTGGCCCGCACCGGCGGGACGGATCAGCCGGTGACTCCGGTCGTGGTCGGCGTCGCCACGCTGCTGGCCGGCTTGGCGGGCTGGGCGCTGCTCGCCCTGCTGGAGCGGTTCACCGTCCGGGCGCGAGCCGTCTGGCTCGGCGTCGCCGTGGTGGTGCTGCTGGTGTCGTTGCTCGGGCCGCTGGGTGGGGGAGTGGGTACGGCCGCGACGGTGACGCTGGTCGCGATGCACCTGGTGGCCGCCGCCGTCCTCGTCCCGCTGCTGCCCCGCACCGCCGGGCGCTGACCCGACGGGCGCGGCCCGATCGGGGATGCCGCGACGGGGGCGGCATCCCCGGCCCGGCCGAGCGTCCGCGTGGTCAGCCGGCCGGAACCGGCTCCGGCAGCGGCTCGCCGGTCTCCAGCAGGCTCTTCAGGCTGGCGAGCAGCTCCGGCCAGCCGCCGCTGCCGTCGAGCTGGCCGCTGATCGCCCGGTGCATCTCGCTGTCGGGGGAGAAGTCGTCGTGGGTCACGGTCAGCCGGACCGCCTCGCCGTACGGCGCGAGGTCGAAGGTCACCTTCGACCGCCGTTCCCGGAGGCGTTCGGCGAGCTCCTCGTCCGACCAGCCGAAGTGGGCCGCGTGCTCGGGCTGGAAGCCGTGCCAGCTGTAGGAGAGGCGGCGGTACGGTTCGGCCACCAGCACCCGCTGGCCGATGTCCTTCGGCTCCGTGTCGGGCGCGTCCTGCCAGAGCACCGGCGACCCGACCCGCCAGTCGGAGACCAGCGCCGCCCCGCCCCAGTAGCGGCGGGTGAACTCCGGCTCGATCAGCGCCCGCCAGAGCTGCTCCGGCGTGGTCCGGATGTACGTGGTGTAGACGAACGTGGGGTTCTCCATGGGCTCCCGCTCCAATGCTCTCTGCAGGTCGGCGAGGGCACGCGCCCGTTCGCGGTGGTACCGGCCGATCCAGCGGTCGGCGACGGCGTTGATCGGGGCCGCGTTGAGGTGGTGCAGCTTCTCGCGCCCCCGTCGCGTCGTGGTCACCAGCCCGGCCGCCTCCAGCACGGCGAGGTGCTTGCTCACCGACTGCCGGGTCATGTCGAGCCCGGCGCACAGCTCGCGCAGGCTCTGCCCGTTGCGGACGTTCAGGCTGTCGAGCAGCCGGCGACGGCTCGGGTCCGCCAACGCCCGGAACACCTCGTCCACCGCTCACCCACCCTCGCTAAAGGCAGCCAGGAGGTTGCCTTTCCTCACCATAGGCAGCCGGATGGCTGCCTGTCCACTGGAACGGTGAGGCACGGCGAGATGGGAACCCAGCCTCCTAGGACGCGTTAGCGGGTGTGACACGCCCAGCCAGCTGAAGATCTGCCATCAAGCAGGGACGGACGCCTTCCCGCTCACCGTCATCGGGAAGGCCCGCAAGGTCGAGCTGCAGCACATCCGCGTGGCCGGTACGCCGGCCCGCCGGTCACTCCCCGGTGCGTCCGTCGTTCAGCTCGCGGACGATGTCGAGGTGACCGGCGTGCCGGGCGTACTCCTGCAGCACGTGGAAGAGGATCGCGGCCAGCGTCGGCCGGCTGGCCTCGTCGGTGAACCGGCCGCCCAGCGCGGCGGGCGCGCTCAGCGGGGTCGCCTCGACGATCTGCCGGGTCCGTGCCCCGCCCCGGCGCAGGGCGGTCACCAGGTCGGCGACCCTCTCGTGCGGGCCGACGTGCCAGCGGTCGTCGGCGCGGTCGCCCCACGGGTCCGGCACCGGTTCGCCGAGGAACCCCCAGACCAGCCAGCGCCGCTCCATGAACGTCAGGTGCTTGACCAGCTCGACCGGCGTCCAGCCCGAGGGCACCCGGGCGGTGCGGGCCTGCGCGTCGGTCAGCCCGGCGAGCCGGTCGGCGACCGTGTCCCGGTAGTAGTCGAGATAGGTGAGGAACAGGGCCGGCACGTCGGACGACGGGCCGGGCTCCGGGAACGGCACGCGCATGCCCGGCAGTATGCCGCAGGGGGTGGCGGCCATCTGGCCTATCGACCCGCACTGATGCGAGCACCTATAGTCATGTTGCTCAATGCTGTGACCTCGTGACACGGGGTGAACTGACGGGTTGGAAGCAGCAAGGAGAAACATCATGACAAGCAGGGTTCGCACCGTGCGCAGAGCGGCATCCGCGGTCGTCGCCACCGTCCTGGCCGCCGGGTCTTCGCTGGCGGTCACATCGCCGGCCGCGCAGGCCGCAGGGGCGACCGGGTCGGCGCAAGCCGTGCTCACCTGGGATCGCCACGCCGAGACGGCGATCTGGGACACCGCACGGCAGGCGCCGCAGGTGCAGTCGCGCGGTGCCGCGATGGTGCACGGCGCCATCTACGACGCGGTGAACGCCATCGCCGGCACGCCGTACCAGCCGTACCTGACCGCACCGCCGGCCGACGGCTCCGAGTCCGTCGATGCCGCCGTGGCCGCCGCGGCGTACCGGGTGCTCGACGCGATCTTCCCCGAGCAGCACGACGCCCTCCGCGCGAAGTACGACGAGTCGCTCGCCGCGATCCCGGCCGGCCCCGCCAGACAACGGGGGATCGACATCGGCACGCGGGCCGCCGCCGCGATGATCGACGCCCGACGCGACGACGGGGCGTTCGGTCCGCAGACCTTCCCCGTCGGGACCGAGCCCGGCCAGTGGCGGCCCACGCCACCGTCGTTCGCCAACGACGGCGGCTGGGTCGGCCACATGACGCCGTTCGTCCTTCCCCGCGCGTCGGTCTTTCGCACCTCCGGCCCGCCCGCGCTCACCAGCGCGCAGTACGCCAGGGACTACAACGAGGTCAAGACGGTGGGCTCGGCCACCAGCACGGTCCGCACCACCGACCAGACCGAGGCGGCGATCTGGTGGCACGACCGGCGCCTGGGCGAGTGGGAGATCAAGCGCCAACTCGTGACCACCCAGCGGCTGAACGCTCTCCAGGCGGCACGCATGTTCGCCATGGTGGACCTCGCCGAGGCGGACGCCGTCATCGCCTGCTTCAACGAGAAGGAGACGTGGAACCGCTGGCGGCCCATCACCGCGATCCGCCTGGGCGACACCGACGGCAACCCGGGTACGCTCGCCGATCCCGCCTGGACACCGCTGCTGGTCACGCCACCGCACCCCGACTACACGTCCGGCCACACCTGCAACACCGGCGCCACCATGTCGGCGTTGGCGTACTTCTTCGGCCGGGACGACATCGCCTTCAGCGCCTACAGCAGCGACTCCGGCACGAGAAGACACTTCAGCAGCTTCTCGCAGGCGCTCACCGAGGTCATCGACGCCCGGGTGTGGGGCGGCATCCACACCCGCAGCGCCGACCTGCAGGGGGCACGGATCGGCCTGCAGACCACGGCGTACCTGGTCCGGCACCACTTCCGCCCGCTGAGGTGAGCGTCGCGCTCCCCAGCGGTGGCGGTGGGACAGGCCTACCCGGACCGTCCGATCCTCGCCGGGACCGGTGGGGGAGGGGCTGGCCTCCTAACGTCCGTCGGGCGTCGGGGCGAGAGGCGGTGCCGTCTCCGGCTCAGCCCCAGACGCGGCCTCGGTTTGCCGCAGTCCCCGGGTGAGCGCCACGGTGGCTACCAGAGACAGGCCGGCCATCGCCGCCACGGCCCAGCTGGCCGGCAGCCGGTCGGCGATCACGCCGGCCATTGCCGCGAACACCGCCTGGCCGGCCATCATGCCGTTCTGGTGCAGGCCGAGCACCTGTCCCCGCATCCGCTCCGGTGAGTGGGCGATCAGCCGCTCCTGCAACGGCAGCGACGCGGCGAAACCGGCCGAGGCGACCAGCGCGACGAGCATCGCCAGCGGCAGCGCGGGGTGCACGACGAAGGCGAGGTACGGCAGGGCGAGCAGCAACCGCAGCGGCCGGACGGCCCAGTCCCGCTGGGCCGGCGTGAGGAACCGCCCGACGACCACGTCACCGGCGAGCATGCCGAGGGCACCCGCGGCGAACAGGAAGCCGGCCCGCGCCCCGGCGTACGGGATGAACAGCGCCTCGCAGCCCACCACGAGACCGTTGGGCACCCACAGGTTCAGATAGAGCGACCGGCGGCGCGGGTCGGCCCACAGTTCCCGGTTGATCCGCAGCGTGCGGGCCGTCGACGCCCGTTCGCTCGCCCGGGCCGGCCGTTCGGCCAGGCCGAACCAGCCCAGCGCGGTGGCCACGGCCCGCAGCGCCGCGGCGATCAGGAACACCTGGTACGGGCTGAGCCAGACCAGCAGCACGCCACCCGCCCCGAACCCGGCGATCTGCATGACACCGACACTCGTGTTCATCGTCGACCGGCCGAGCACGTACGCGCCGGGCGGCAGCATGTCGCTGATCATCGCCCAGCGCGCGCCGCTGGTGATCGAGCCGGCGTACGCGGTGCCGAAGATGATGGCGAATCGGGCCCACAGCGGAAGTGTCGGCACCGCCTGGAGGGCCGCGCCGGCGGTGGCGATCAGCGCGGCGAGGGTCAACGCTCGGCGCGGTGGCAGGCTGTCGGCGGCGGACAGCAGGGTCAGGCTGCCGAGCACGCCGGCCAGCGGAGCGCCGAACACGCTCAGCGCGGTGAGCAGGGCGGAGTCGGTCGCCGCGTAGGTCAGCGAGCCCAACGCAAGCGCCGAGGTGGTGTGCGCGGCGAGGCCGGCGCAGTTGGCGACGAACAGGTTTCGGAACTCGCGGACCGCGAAGAGATCGGAGTACGTCCTCACGCCGAGGATCCTTCAGGCCGGCGCGCCGGGCCCGTAGAGTTACGCCTGGAGGCGAAACATGGGTGTCTGGCAGGTGCCGGCGGACCTGCTCGCGCGGAGCCGGTTCACGGTCTCCCCGATGACCGACACGGTCGCCGCGTTGCGGGCGCTGAACGATCCGCGTCGACCCTGGCAGCGGGCCTGGCGCCGGCCCTACGCCGAGGCGTTCCAGCGGATGGTGGCCGACCGGCCGGTGGTGGGGGCGTTGCTGGCGGCGTCGTTCCAGCCCCGGTGGACGGCCGATTTCCTCACCCTCGCCCCCGAGGCGGCGAACCCGACGTTCGCCGAGGAGTTGGCCGCCGTCGCGCGCCGCGGCGACGAGCAGATCCGGGCCGACCTGCGGGCGACCCGGCCCGGGCCACTGGCCGAGGTGCTGCTGGGCGACGGGCTCACCGACCAGGTGGTGGGCCTGCTGGACTGGGTCTGGACGCACACCGTACAGCCCGAGTGGCCGGAGCGGGAACGCCGGCTGCGCGCCGACATCGTGGCCCGCACCGCGCGGCTGAGCGCGTACGGCTGGGCGGGCGTCTTCGCCGACCTCAACCGCAACGTGCGGTGGGTGGGTGACGGCTGCCTCCAGGTCAACGACTACCCGGCTCCGCCGCTGCCGCTCGACCAGGCCGAGCAACTCGTCTTCGTCCCGGCGCACTGCGCCCGGGGCTGGGTGGTGTGGGACCGGCCCACCCGGTTCGGCATGGTCTACGCGGCCAGCGGGGTGCTGGCCGACGCCGGGGCGGTGGCGCCGGACGGGCTGGAGCGGTTGATCGGCGCCAACCGGGCGGCCATCCTGGCCCGGTTGGACACTCCGTTGAGCACCTCGCACCTGGTGGCCCTCACCGGCCTCTCCCTCGGCACGGTCGGCGACCACCTGCGGGTGCTGCTGGACGCGGGCGCCGTGACCAGACGACGGTCCGGCCGGGAAGTGCTCTACTGGCGTACCGCACTGGGCGCCGCCCTGGTGGGCGCCGGCCGCGTCGGGTGACGGTGCGCGCCGCCCACTCGGCCCCGAGGTCACCCTTCGGCGGTCCGCCAGAACTGGCGCGGCGCGTACCCGTCGCGGCGCAGCCAGTGTTCGGTGTAGACGATCCGCTGCGCCGGCACCACGACCAGCGGCACGGTCGGCGGCTCGTCCAGCGGCCGGGACCGCTCCACGTGGTCGGCCTGCCACCGGTACGCCGGCCAGTGGTGCTCGAACTCCGGGTCACCCGGATGGAGCACCCGGGCCCGGCCGAAGACCTGCGCGCCGCGGCTGCTGGCCTGCCCGACCAGGGGAGCGAAGACGCCGATGGAGACGCGCGGGTCGGCGGCGAGGTTGCGCATCTTCGGCGAGGTCGCCACGGCGGTGAACATCAGGGTGAAGTCGAGGTGGAAGTAGCGCACCGGGGTGGCGAGGGGACCGTCCGGGCCGGTGGTGGCCAGCACGCACATGTTCTGCGACGGCAGCAGGTTGAGGATCCGCTCCTCGAGGCGCTCCCGGTCGAGGCGGGC
The DNA here is from genome assembly GCF_040642675.1 of Micromonospora sp. NPDC047738. Classification (NCBI taxonomy): domain Bacteria; kingdom Bacillati; phylum Actinomycetota; class Actinomycetes; order Micromonosporales; family Micromonosporaceae; genus Micromonospora; species Micromonospora sp. NPDC047738. Next base: position 3,732 of record NZ_JBEYSO010000012.1, on the reverse strand, counting down.
GGTGGGGGCGGGACCGGCGAGCCAGGGATTGGTGACGGGCATGCATGATCTTCCCATCCACCCTGGCGTCCGGTGGTGGTGGCGGGCCTGATTCCACGACCTGCACAGGCGGCGGTGGTGCGGTGGACGGATCCCGCACCGTAACCCGGTCGGCGGAAGCCGCGACCACTGGTAGGTTCGCTGGCCGTGACGGGGACTGCGGGGGAACAGTTGGGCGCGCGCTTCGCGCGGCTCTGGGCGGCCAGCACCATGTCGGCGCTGGGCAGCGGGATGGCGACGGTGGCCGCGCCGCTGTACGTCGCGTCGCGGACCGACGATCCGCTGATCGTGTCGGCGGGCGCCGCGGTCGCGTGGCTGCCGTGGCTGCTGTTCGCGCTGCCCGGCGGGGTGCTCGTGGACCGGGTGGACCGGCGCCGGCTCATGGTGGTCATCGACTGGGTGCGGGTGGCCGTGCTGATGGTGCTGGCCGCCGCGATGGTCACCGACCGGGCCGGGGTGGCACTGCTGTACGCGGTGCTGTTCGTGGTCAACACCGGCGAGGTGGTGTTCCGCACCGCCGCCCAGGCGGTCGTGCCGGCGGTGGTGCCCCGGTCGAGGCTGGAACGGGCCAACGGCTGGCTCGGCGGCGGCACCCAGGTGATGCAGAACATGGTCGCCGGCCCGCTCGGCGGCTTCCTCTTCGTGGTGGCCCCCGCCATCCCGTTCGGCGTCAACGCCGGCACGTACGCCCTCAGCGCCGTGCTGGTCGGGCTGCTCGCCGGGACGTACCGCGGCTCGCTGGAGCCGGGCCGGCGCCGTTCGGTCCGCGCCGAGGTCGCCGAGGGGTTCCGGTGGCTGCTCTCGCAGCGGCTGCTGCGCACCATGACGCTGCTGATCGGCATGCTCAACGTCACCCTCACCGCCGCCCTGGCGGTGCTGGTGCTGCTGGCCACCGACCGGCTGGGTCTCGGCTCGGTCGGCTACGGCGCGCTGTTCACCTGCATTGCCATCGGTGGGCTGCTCGGCTCGGCCGTCGGTGACCGGCTCGTCGCCGCGATCACCGCGACCTGGACGATCCGGATCGGTCTGCTGATCGAGGCCGGTCTGCACCTGGCTCTGGCCGCCTCGCGCAGCGCCGTGGTCGTCGGGCTGGCGCTGTTCGTCTTCGGGGTGCACAGCGCGCTGTGGAACATGGTGGCGAACTCGCTGCGGCAGCGGCTCACCCCGCCCGCGCTGCTGGGCCGGGTGGGCAGCACCAACCTGTTCCTCGCCGCCGGCGGCAACTGCGTCGGCGCGCTGCTCGGCGGGGTGGTCGCCAACCGGTTCGGGATCACCGCGCCGTACTGGGTGGGTTTCGTGGTCGCGCTGGTGGTGATCGCGGTGACCTGGCGGGTCTTCGACCGGGCGACGGTCGCCGCCGCGTACGCATCCGGCTCGGCCCCGGCGGCGCCGGAAACCCAGGCGAGCGTCGCCTGAGCGGCCTCGCTGCCCGGCCGGTCGGGCGGTGTGTCGTGGGGCCGCGCCGCACGGGCACAGGGATGTGACAGCGTGGGCGGGTGAACCCGTCCCCGGTCGACGTCGACCTCGCGCTGGTGGGCGGCGGCGGCGCCGCCTCGCTGGTGCTGGCCGCCCTGGACCGGCATGACCTGACCGGCCTGCGGGTCGCCGTGGTCGACCCGGTGCACAAGCGGGGACAGGATCGCACCTGGGCGTTCTGGGGCACCCCGGGCGGCGACCTCGACCCGCTGCTGACCGCCAGCTGGTCACGGGTCGACGTGGTCACGCCCGCCGGCCGCCGGGTCCTGTCGCTCGACCCGCTGCGGTACGCCATGATCCGCTCCGCCCCGGTCTACGACCGGGCTGCCGCGGCCGAACGCCGCCTCGGCGCCGTGCGGATCGGCGCGCCGGCCGGGACGCTGCACGACGACGGCCACCGGGTGACCGTGTACGACCCGGCCGGGCGGGTGCTGGTCCGGGCCGGCTGGGTGCTCGACTCGCGGCCACGGCCGCCCGAGCGGCCCGGGCGGACCACCTGGTTGCAGCATTTCCGCGGCTGGTGGCTGGCGGCCGACCGGCCCACGTTCGACCCGGACCGGGCGGTGCTGATGGACTTCCGCACTCCGCAGCCCGTCCGGGGCGTCTCCTTCGGCTACGTGCTACCGGTCGACGACCGGTACGCGCTGGTCGAGTACACCGAGTTCGCACCCGCCCAGCTCACCGACGCCGGGTACGACGCAGCACTGCGCGGGTACGCCGCCCAGCTCGGCCTCGACCTGACCGCGCTGCGGGTACGCGAGGTGGAGAACGGGATCATCCCGATGACCGACGGCCCGTTCCTGCCCCGCCCGTCGCCCCGGGTGGTCCGGCTCGGCACCGCCGGCGGCGCCACCCGACCGTCGACCGGGTTCACCTTCGCCGCCATGCTCCGGCAGGCCGACCAGATAGCCCGGGCGCTCGCCGCCGGCCAGGCGCCGGTGCCGGCGCCCGCCTACCCCCGGCGGCACCGGTGGCTCGACGCGGTGGCACTGCGCGCCCTGGACCGCGGACACGTCGGCGGGGTCGAGTTCTTCGCCCGGCTGTTCGACCGCAACCCGCCGGAGCGGGTGCTGCGCTTCCTCGACGGCGGCACCTCACCGGCGGAGGAACTGGCGGTGATGCGGTCCAGCCCACTGCTGCCGATGACCGGCGCGGTGGTCGGCGACGCCGTCGACCGGCTCCGCGCCCGGCTGCGTCGCGACCCGACCCCCACCCCGGTACCCGAGGCCGGGTCGCGCGCGGCCGGTCAGGCCGGCTCGTAGGTGGCGACCACCACGAACAGCGAGTGCCCGTCTCGACCGGTCAGTCAGACGGGATCTCCGCTGACCGGCCTTTCCTCATCGGATTTGCGGCGTGGAAACCCGGCCGTTTACGGCCGGGAGGAAACGTCGCCCCTCCCTTGCGATGAGTGTCTTACATGGACGGTAAAATGTGAGGCGTGGGGGATGTGGTGAAGCGGGCGTACAAGTACCGCTTCTATCCGTCTCCTGAACAGGCCGAACAGTTGTCCCGGACGTTCGGGTGCGTGCGTCTGGTGTACAACCGGGCGCTGGAAGCACGCACTCGGGCGTGGGCGCTGGACCGCCGGCGCACCACCTACGTTGAGTCGTCGGGGTGGCTGACCGAGTGGAAACGCACGCAGGAGTTGGCGTTCCTGAACGAGGTGTCCTCGGTGCCGTTGCAGCAGACGCTGCGGCACTTGCAGGCCGGGTTTATGGCGTTCTGGGACAAGCGGGCCCGGTACCCGCGGTTCAAGTCCAAGCGCAAGTCCCGGGCGTCGGCCGAATACACCCGCTCCGCGTTCCGTTGGCGTGACGGTCAGCTCACGCTGGCCAAGATGAACACCCCGCTGCACATCGTGTGGTCCCGGCCCCTGCCCGAAGGGGCGCAGCCGTCGACCGTCACGGTGTCCCGGGACGCCGCCGGCCGCTGGTTCGTCTCCATCCTGATCGAGGACCCGACGGTGAAGACGCTGCCGCCGGTCGCGGCCGTGGTCGGTGTGGACGCGGGCATCACCAGCCTGCTCACCCTGTCCCACCCGATCCCCGGAATCAGCGACGGGCAGGGCAAGGTGGCCAACCCGCGGTACGGGCAGGCCGACCGGCGCAAGCTGGCCAAGGCTCAGCGGAACCTGGCCCGCAAACAGAAGGGCTCCAACAACCGGGCCAAAGCCCGGCTCGCGGTGGCCCGGATCCATGCCCGTATCGCCGACCGGCG